>DATGKJ010000235.1:0-5940 GCA_035294685.1 Terriglobia bacterium
CAGCCATCGATCAGGAGCAGAATGTGGACGAATTGAGCAGAGAAGAAAGACGGAAGCGCAGCCAGGAGAATTTCCGGCGCGCCGAGGCCGCGATCCGGTCCCTTGCGCGCATGAAAGAGGAAGGGAACCGCTCCGCCGCCGAGGGTCTGCGCGCTCTTTCCGAAATCATTATTCGCGCCGCCGGCATTGTGACCGATCCCACACTGACAAAGGGTAGAAAGAAGACAATGCTCGTGGAACTTCTAAAGGAGGTGTCCCGCGCGGATTTATAAATCTCGTATTGACACCTATGATACAATCGACGCCGAATTTACCGAACCAGTGGGGGGTGAAAAGGTGGAGTCGAATTGCGTTGATGAAATGGTGATGGGCTTAAACATTCTGAGTGATGTGTCAGATCGACTCGTTCTCGCTGGAAAGGTTTTAGAGGCCGTTGCCGTGCTTTCCGAATTTTTCGAAACAAACGCTTCCGTCGTTTCCGAGTCCCTGAATCTAAAATTTCCAATCTGAGATCAAAGCATGGGCTACACCGCCAGCGGTCGATGCTACCAAAAAATGAGCCTCTCAGATTGCTAAATTTCGCAAGAACTTGATAGTACTAACAAAATATTGCGAGTTATGTGTAAAAATTACATCTAGTTAACATAATCTGTTTTCAGGCATCGATAATTTCAAATCGACTGGCTAGATAAATAGTCAAAAATGATGGGCAAATAAAAAACGAAAATAAAATCTGGTCGCAAAGTCTATCTATACAATTATTCAATAACTTATGGATGTTAATAGGATAAATTTATGGCTGGTCGCAAAGTCGGTCGCAAAGTCAAAATGTAGCCTATCTTATAAGTCCTTTATTTTCAACGCGTGGTATCGAATTATTTTTACAATATGAAACAAGTGTGGCAAAATGCCACAAAAACTTTGCGACCAACCCATCACTTACTGACACGATCTCGTGTACTGAGAAAATTTGAATCATTTAAAATCAACAACTTACAATCGCCTCCAACCCCCTCCAACTGACACCAACTTTAAACTTCTATACTGTTGGTGCTGGAGGGGGGAGTTGAACCCCCACGCTGTTAAACAGCGCCAGATTTTGAGTCTGGTGCGTCTGCCAATTCCGCCACTCCAGCACAAGCGTGTAAGTCTCTATTGTACAATAAGTTGATCGCTTATTGCCGAGCGAGTCTCTGAAGCCTCAAATGTGCTACTGTCAGTTCTAGCGTCAGTTGCTTCCCCAAAAATGCGGCTCCAATCGTCAAGTTTGCTGACGGCATCGTGCAAATGCCGGGGAGCTAAGTGGGAGTACCGGCAGGTCATGGCAATGGTCTTGTGACCCATGAGTTCCTGGACCTTCCGCAAATCGACACCCGCCATCACCAGTCTGCTGGCGAAAGTATGCCTCAGGCAATGCCATGTGAAGTTGGGGATGCCGGCCTTGCTGACGGCAGACTCAAACCATTCTTTGGGCGTCTTGAGCGGATGGCCCGCCAGATAGCCGTGTCCGTTGCGAGCGGCTATCATGACCGGCCCCTTTCCCTTGCCGCGTTTGCGGAGTGCGAGCAAAGCCGCCAGCGCGGTGTTGTCCAATGGGATGTAGCGGGCGTCACCATGCTTGCTCTTCGGGATGGTAATCTGGCGGCGCTCTAAATCAACAAACTCCCACTCCAGGCCGTATTGCTCGGACATCCTCATGCCAGTGTGTAAGGCCAAGTCGAACGCGGGCAGTTCATCGGGATAATCCGACTCGATAACGGCGCGGAGCTTCTTTTCCTCATCGGCTGTCAGCCAGCGGATCACGCCGTTATCTTCGCGGCGACGGCGAACGAGCCGGGCGGGATTCATTGTAACGATTTCGTTTTCCACCCCAAGACGGTAGGCGAGAGAAAGAAACGCCTTGTGTCGGTTGAAGGATGCTGGCTTCCATTCTCGCTCGGTTGAGAGGGCGGATAGAGCGCGTTCAATTTCACGCGGCGTGACCGATTCAGCCGGATGGTTGCCCAGCGCGTCTTTAAGCGGCGCATAGCGGTAATCACGTCCGTCCGCGCCCAGGCGCTGACCACGATAATGAGCCTTGACGTGATCGGCGGCCATATCGAGCAAGCCTGAAACGGTCACCCCTCGGCGGCGGACTGTCTCAGGCAGTTTCTTGCCTTGCAGGGCTTCGGCTTTGCGCTTCTGGTAGAGCAATTTTGCCATGCTCTTGCTTCCGGCCTTTTCACGCCGAATTTTGCCAGTTGCGTCGGCGTAACGCGCGTACCATATCCCGCTGCCCTTAACCGGCTCAAACACTCCCCGCGCCATGTGTCACCCCGTTTCCGCTAATGAGCCGTAGCAACCTTCAGCGGCTCGATCTCCCGCTCGACCTTGTTCGCCTCCCTGTCGCGGGCGACTTCCAGATCATGGCGGGTTTGCAGGTTAAGCCAGAAGTCAGGCCCGACGTTGAAGTAACGGGCAAGCCGGAGCGCCATCTCGGGCGAGATAGACCGCTTTTCATTCACGATTTCGTACACCGTCGGCGCAGGGACGCGAAGGGCAATGGATAACCTGTTGGGATTGAGGCCCAGAGGCTTCATGAACTCTTCGCGCAGAATCTCTCCGGGATGTATAGGCTTTAATTTCCTGGCCATGGCTCACACTCCTAGTGGTAGTCCGTGATTTCGACATCGTAGGCGTCGCCATCCTTCCACGCGAAACACACGCGCCATTGGCGGTTGATGCGGATGCTGTATTGGCCCTCCCGGTCACCACTCAGCTTTTCGAGACGGTTGCCAGGAACCGCCGTAAGATAGCCGAGTTCTCGCGCCGCATCCAGCATGTCCAGCTTCCGTCGCGCCTGCCGCTCAATCGCCTCAAACCGCCGGACCCGTTCCCGCCTGAAGAGCCGCTCCGTCTCGGGCGAACGGAAGGACTTGATCACAACCGCAGCGTATAATGCGCCGCATTAAATGTCAAGCGAAAAAGCGTGAAAGATTTGACACCAGCTCGAAAAAATGCGAAACAAACTCCAGCGGCTTTCGCCCCAGTCCCAAACGCCGCCATCGCCCCGGGATGGCACAAGTGTCAGAAGAAAGGCTTGCATTCTCCATGGCGGAGGCTGCCAAACAGATCGGCATTACCCGCAGAACCCTTGAAAAATACGCAGCAATCAGGTTGCTCAAAACGGTGAAAATCGGACGGCGCAGGCTGGTGCGTATCGCGGACTTGGAACGGTTTTTGTCGAGCGATAAGCCGGTGGCGGGTTAGTGACACAGCTTAAAACAAAAACCCGCCGCGTGAACGGCGGGTTTGAATCTCAAACTCAATTATTCGCTCCGGAAAGAGCAAAAGATGCGTATGAATAGAAGTGTATCACAACGTGATGTATTAGCAACAAAAAACCAACGGCGCGGTAGGCGAATCACGCTGCCGGACGCGACGTGGCTACGGAGGGAAATCTCAATCGCTGAAGTCGCCCGGAAGCTCGGATTGGAATGCGATGGGAGCGGTAGAAAATTCAAGTGCTGGCGCATACACCGGGGCGGTGAAACGCAATGGACTCTCAGCCTGCACGCGAAAACAAACACGCTCAGGTGCTTCAAATGTGACTCCCGGAGCATGTCAAATATCGATCTCGTCGTAGCGGTCCAGAGCTGCGACGTGGGACGCGCGATCAGGTACCTTGCGGCGCTCTGCCCGGGCGCCCCCAGGCGCGACGTGCTCGCCAGGCGTGATCGTGTGCGCTACTCGCTACTACGCGGGACCATGATGAGCTTGCAAGATATAATTCTTTCGCACGGTTGGGCGGCGCTAAGCCCGGGCCCGAAAATTGTACTCACAGCGATCATAGCGCGCGCCCCGCAAGCGGGAAGCGAGCAGAACGTGCTGCGGTGCACCTACGGAGCGCTTATGGCCTGGACGGGCATTCGCAGCAGGCTTACGATTTCACGCGCGCTGAAGAGGCTCAAAGACACTGGCGTGATCGCGACTGAGCTCGCAAGAACAGGGATCCGCAATCAGCGCGGGTTCGAGCTGAAGCAGTTGCGAGTACGCGTGTTCCCTCACGCGCTCCGCGCGGCACGTTCCCTCCGCTGCGCGTCGGGAAGTGCAACTAGTTCCCCGGTCCACTTTGTGTACCGGGGTACGCAGTACACTTCTGATATGACATGCATACAGTAGAGATGGGCTTGGTGAGGACGGTTTTACGATTCGCAAAACCGGCGCGTGAACAATTTTGAGTTTCGAAGCGTTTCCGGGAAAATAAACTCATGAACGAAAATCGGAATCTTCGGAAAGCCGCTATCGCGCTGGGAAAGCGGAGCTACCAAGCGCGCCTGCGCCGACTCGGAATCGAACGTATTCGCAAGATCGCCCTGAAAAATCTCCAAAGACGGGGTGATCGCGCATGCAACAAAGCGTAACCGGCGTCGCTTACGAAACCTCGAACAGTTTGATTCAGTACGTCATCGTGCTCGGCATGGATGACCCATCCCCACTTGTTCCCCCGTGGATGAGCGGCCCAATAGCGAGCGTTCAAACCTTTGCTGGCGCTTCCCAGCCGCCGGATGATGATACAGCGACCAACATCATCACCGCGCTTCCGCCCTGGAATTATGCTGAAGCGACAGCCCCGGGCCCGGGGCTTGCCCTCATCGCAGCACCCCCTTCTTTTGACCCGGCGCAGTGGTTTAAATGGGTCGTGAGCGGCGGGCGACTGACACAAAAAACCGAAATCCATCTGCGTGTATCCGGCGCGCGAATTCTCGCCGACTCGCCAATCGCCACCACGCTTCAGGTAGGCAACCCTTCAAGCGCCGGATCGCTCACCGTTTCGATGACAGGCGGCGTTGCAAGCCTGCCCGGCCCGCTGCCGAGCGGCACGCCGGTTCACATCATCGACAGCGACCCAACTTACTGGAGCGATCAAAACTTTTTTGCGTAAGGAGCAACACATGACGAACGAAGAAATTTTAAGTTATCTAAAAACGCAAGGCTTTTTGCCGCAGGTCGCGCAAGAGCCAAGCGACCATATCCGAGCGGATGAATCAAGCAAGCTGCCCAAGGTTGACACTTCGCCAGACCGCTTCCAGCCGCAGCCGCTGAATGACCCAACTTCCGCGCTGGCGAACCTTGCCGGTGAAAATCAAGCAAAACTTCCTGTGCCGCCCGTAAAACCCTGGCAACCGCCTGCGCAAAAAAATGGAGCCACACCGCAAATGGATGAGCTTATCGCTTTGAGCAAAGCCGAGCCGTCGCTGAAGTTCACTGACACTTCGATGAATTTCCAGCAAGCGGGCCTTATCGTTCGCCAGCGAAGCGAGGCGGTGGACAGGGTTCAGAAGACCGTGGCCGAGGCGGGCGCGGCGGTGAATCGCGTGGCGGACAGCATCAATTCGGCGGTTGCGAAGCGCCAGCGCGAATCGGGTGAGTGGCCGGATGGATTCACAGCTTTTGGCGATATGCGACGCTGCGATGCGTGTAATCGCGGCTTCTGGAGCGCAAAGGCCGCCTGGAAGCACGTGCAAAAAGTCTGCCCGGAGCGCGCGAGAATTGCCCGGGCGCTGGCCGAGTACCGGCCTTGCACAAACGCTCTGCCGTAGCCGCGTTTCAGGGGTGAATTTTGAGTCTGGGGGAATGCAGGTGCCGATTCACAAGATCATGCGTTTTTCCGCGCGTCTTAGAGGATGGTCTTTGTGCTCATCATCGAGAGATCGTGCGGATAGCCGTTGAGATCGGGCGCGACTTCGAGCTTTTGGACCACGGCGGCTGCTACCATTGGCAGGGAAAGCGCGCTCGGCAGTTAAGAAAGTTTGAACGCCTGTTGAATCGGGAAGACCACATGAGCCTGATCGTGCGCTGAAATCGCCATGCCTGCCAAGCCAACTCCAAAACTCGTTGACAATTCTTTCGATAAAAATCCGCTGGACGCGATTCGGCAGGGCCTGCGCTCCGCATTCA
>DATGKJ010000236.1:0-7232 GCA_035294685.1 Terriglobia bacterium
GAATCCAAACGACCAGTTCCGGCCGCCAAATCCGAAGCCCACGAAGGAGACATAGGCCGGCGCGTAGACAGGGCGGTAAACGGGCGTTACCGGTCCGGGCCACCACACCCACGAGCTTCCCCAGAAGAACCAGCGCCCATAGTGGTAAGGAGCCCAGCCCCAGGGATCATAAGATACCCACGTCCAGCCCCAATAGGGTTCCCAGACCCAGCGTCCGTTGGCGTAGGGAATCCAGCCCGGCCCGCCGTTGGGAGTCCAGCACCAGCCGTAGCCCGGCACAAACACCCAGTGGCCGTAAGCCCCCAGTTCTCCTGCTCCTACATAGTAGGCGTTCGCGTGCCCTGCGCTTTCTGCGCGCAGAATCTCGGTGTCGCGGTTCTGGTTGAAGCGATCCCAGTCGTCGTTAGGAGGCGCTTCGGAGATCTGATACTCGGGATTATCCGCGCCTTCCACCGTGATGAGTTGCCCCATCTGGACGTTGACGCTGCCCTGGGGCGTTGAGACTTGCGCCTGGCCGCGGCGCACGGTGAATAACATTTCCGAGTCGGAGTTCACCTGGAGGCGGTAAATGCCGTCTGCAAACGGATGGATGGCCGCATTGGGCGCGTCGATTTCGATTTCCGAGTCCGTGTGCCGCAGAATCACATAGTCCACGAGGCCCTGAGACACCTGAATCTGAATTTGGGAAGGGCTGAGAGCGGCAATTTTGGCCTGCGTATTCTGGTCAAGGCGCAGAATGTTGGCAAAGTCTAACTGAATTTCCGCCCGGGAATTGGGGCCGGTGGAAATGGCATCGCCCGCAACCAGCGGGGTATTGACCACGGTGGCCACCCAGTCGCCCGTATCGCCCCGAAGATTGGAGACGTTGCCGCGAATCAGGCTGACTCTGGCCACTTCGCCTTGCGAATCGGCTGCAAAAGCGGGCGAGAGGCTGAAAACTAAAAGCGCCAGTCCCAGGACAAAAATGGAATAGAGTTTTCGCATGAACCCACCCCTGTGACAATCAAATATATCCACCAGCCATTATCACAAACACGCTGACGATTAAAAAGTTGCGGGCAAGCGAAGCACGGTCATGGACGCGGGAGATGTGTAGCGTCCAGCCATGGACTGGACAGCGTAGCGCCGCCGTCCCTGCGGCATTTGCCGGCAAGATGCCGGCGCTACAGACGGGAGCAAGCGTCCATTCGTTTTCTGGATTCGAAGATATCTCACTGCGACGGCAGTTTAACCCAGAATGGCTGTGAGCAGGTAAGCTTCGAGGGCCTGTTCCAGATGAATGCGCTCCAGGGCGATCGCGGCTTGCCCGCGCAACGGAACGTTCGAGGCGGGGGAGGGAAGCGCGGCCATGTTGCGAGAGCCTGAGGGCGCATCTCCGAGAGGCTCTGAAAGAATCGAGGCCACGTAGTGTTGCGTCTCCTGCGGTATATGATGAAACCAGTCTGATCCCCATTGGGCCAGGGCGCTGGTCACGTGCGCAGGTCCCCAGTTATATGCTGCCAGGGCTTGCGCGGCGTTGCCAAAGCGCTCGAATTGCTGCCGCAGATACTCAATTCCGCCCCGGATGTTCTCAACCACGTTGTGCGCGTCAACCCCTAAATCAGCCGCCGTGCCCGGCATGAGTTGCATCAGACCGGTTGCCCCGCTAGAAGGATTCACCGCCTGCGGGTTTAGCCCCGATTCATAACGCGCCACCCGGACGGCCAATGCGGGGTTGATTCCGGCTTCCTGCGCCAGGCGGGCAATGAGCTCTGACCAGAAAGACTTTGAGGCAGGAAGCGGGGTTGAAGCTAAGTGCGGTTCAACCCCGGCTTCGACGAGGAATTGGAGAGCATCAACCTTCATGGAGACTTCCTCCACGGTTAAGAGCACGCAATATGCCAAGTAGATTGCACTTGAGATTATTTGTATAAGTTATTGATATATATAGAGATAGACGTTCGACATGGAAGTTTTATAAGGGCTTTTTCTCATGAGAACTTTCTTATGCGGGTAGGCTTTCTGCGAGGCTGGTTCCGAGGATGGAAGTTATCATGAGCCGGTAATAGACTTGCGGATTTCATCGAATTGGTGAACAAATGGCTCATTCAGACTTGCGTCAAATTCGCCAAGCCAGTGATGAATATAATCGATATCCAAAGTGGGGTGCTTTAACAAGACGCTCCTGATGTCTTCTAAATCGCGCGGCCTTCCCGCAATGACCTTATGAATGATCAAGTCTTCAATTGAAGCAAAACATACTTCCGCGCGACCGATAGGGATTCTGACAACACGTTTCAAAGCTTCTTGTTCATAAGGTGAAAATGAAAAGATGAAGTCGATGCGGATATTACTTTCGGGATCGAGGCAGGGCAGAACCATCGTTCGGCTTACGAAGCGATCAGGAAACTCAACCAATATTCGCCAGCCGCAAGCCTGAACCAATTGCAGAATTTCTGGCAGGCGGTCGGGGCCGATGCCAAGAGTAACGTCGATGTCGCGCGTCAGGCGGGGATCACCGTGCAGCAGAACAGCCTGTCCACCGATGAGCATGTAGGGAACGCCACGGCGCTCAAACTCCAGACCAAGGCGCTCAAGAACGCGGTCGAACATTGATGACTTGGGCAAGCCGAAGTTTCACTTCAATACCTTCCAACGGATCGACATGCGTGAACCGGCCCAGCATTCGCGCTTCGTTATACATGGCGAGGAGGAGTACGAGGTTGCGCCTGAAATCTGGAGGTTCACTGCGGGTTATTTTGTCTTCCCAGGCTTTCCAGGCTTGAACATCTTTTATCATCAGTTAACGGCGCGCTTCTTCGTCCGGCGAAAAATTGCTTAAAGCCGCGGTTTCCTTTTCGGCCATAGCCTTGACGAGAAGCCTGCTGTCCCCGACGCCGCGCGTTAATCTTCCGTTCGGATGGCGTTGATCCCGACCGGAGTTTCAACTTCCATCGGGGCAGGCGGAGGACTGAGGGGCAGGGCATCCATTTCAGCGCGGAGTTGAGCTTCCAGTTCCTTGAGCTTGGCGTCAATCTCCTGCTGCTTTTGCTTGCGGCGGACCATATCTTCGCGGTAACGTTTCAGGAAGTAGCCGATGGTCTCAACGCGGATTTTGATCGAGCCGGTGGGCTTGTTTTCGTCGATGTCTTTGAATGAGAAGTAAGGCGTGCCCGACTTGGTGACCGTTTCTTCCACCACGGTGTAAATGGGCGCGTCGTGGCCGCACTTGAAGCTGGAAAGCTCAAGCGCCACCAGGTTGGGATGACGGGCGGTATACTTGGCGGCCCAGACTTTTTGCGACGTGTTCTCGCTGTAACTATTCTTCCAGGCGTCGCGGATATCCATCGGATGCTCGATCAGGCCTGCTTTAATATCGTCCTCAAATAACGGGTAAAGAATATCATCGTCGATGGGCAGCGACTGGAGCGTGAGCACGGGATAGCCGATCTTCTGGAATTCTTCCAGAATTTCATGGTTAATGCCCGGGTCGTTATGATAGGGGCGCCCCAACAGCACAATCCCGATGCGGTCTTCGGCCTCAAGCTGCTTCAGAATCTCGCGGCCCTGCGCGCGTAAGACGCCCTGGGTGAACTTATCCTGCGCCTTGTAGCCTTCCTCGACAGCGCGGAGGTTTTCTTCCATCGAGAGTCCCAAAATATCTACAAACTGGTCGTACAGTTGTTTCGCCAGCAGGGAAGGTTCGCCTGGATTCACAAATGTATCCAGAAAAAGAATGTTGTTTTCCTTGAAGATGTCGCCTTCCTTGGTGAACGCGGCCTTGACCGCCTCCGGCGTGGTGGCGACCGTCGGGCAGGCGCGGTGGCCTTGCACGAACTTCAGATCGCTCGGCAGGTCATCAATCATGGGGCAGAAGATGATGTCAAGCGGCTTCTTCTTATGATGGACATAAAGCAGATTGTGAACGTGCGGGATGGCGACTTTGGAAGGGAAGCACGGGTCAATCGCGCCGCGCTTCGCGCCTTCCTTGTAAAGCTGCTCGCTCGTATAGTCTGAATAAATAAGGTTCTCCGCTGGAATCCCCAGCGCCTCAAAGTAGGCGCTGAAAATCGGGGTGACGGAGTACATATTCAGGATGCGCGGGATGCCAATGCGCAGTTCCTTGCGGCGCTTCATCAGTTCCACGCGCCTTTTCTGCCGGGCTGTGATCGCCATTTTCGGCAGCGGATCGGCCACAATGGGCGGCTCGTAAGAACGAAACGCATATCGCGCGCCCACCTCGGCCATATTGGGGTTATCCTTCTTCATCTGGTCGAGGCCCTTCTTGATTTCGCGCATGTCGTTTACGTCTTCGACCAGGCCTTTCTCGCAACTGTTGCCGACAATGAGGCGTTTGATGTCTTTCAGGATGGGAATCTTGGACTTCTTCCAGGATTCATCCGCCCCCGCAATCTTCACGTCAATGAACGTGCGCATGCACTTGTTCTTGCAGAAGTAGCAGCGGGTGTCTTCATTGCGGTGGGTGGTGTATGAAATCTTTTCGACCGCATCAAAGCCGATAAACTGCGTGCGCATGCCATTGTTATAAAGCCGGCGCACTTCGAGCGCGGCGCCGATTGCTCCGGATTCTCCGCAGTGCTCGTGCACAATCACGTTGGGCTTAACGCCCTTATCTTTGAAGCGCGATTCGATGAAGTCCACCTGCGCCTTGACGGCTGCCAGGTTGTGCTGCGTGCCGCCTTGCAGCACGAAAGTTTTGCCCAGGGAGGCCAGATTGGGGATTTGGGAAACGTAAAGCCAGATGTTCTTCGGCAGGACGTTTGCCAGTCCGGCCATGATCTCTTCCGGCTTCCAGCCCTGGCGTTGGAAATCCACAATGTCGGACTGCATGAAGACGGCGCAGCCATAACCGAACATCGGCATGGCTTTGGCGCTGAAGGCGAGATCGGCGTAATCCTTCACGTCGTGCCCGAAGCCGACGCAGGTGGACTGGAGAAAATAGCCATTGCCGGCGGAGCATTGCGTGTTCAGCTTGAAATCCTTGACGCGGCCATCCTGCAGGATAATCAGCTTGATGTCCTGCCCGCCCACGTCACAGATCACGTCGGCATCGGGATAAAAGTGCAATGCGGCTTCGGTATGGGCGACGGTTTCAACAATCGCCACGTCGGCGCGAAGGACATCCTTCAGAATGTCCTTGGCATAACCCGTTGACCCGACGCCCAGGAGCTCGAGCGTCGCCCCTTGCGATTCAACCTGCCTGCGAAGGTTGGCGAACATCTCCATCGTATCTTCCAGCGGATTGCCCTTGGAAAGCTGATAGCATTTCACCATCACTTCGCCCTGCTCGCTCAACAGGACGGCTTTGGTGGAAGTCGAGCCGCCGTCGATGCCCATAAAGGCGCGCACATGTTCGCCAGGCTGGAAGGTCTTCGGGACAAACTTCCTGGGTTTGTAGCGTTCCTTAAAAGCGGCTAACTCGTCTTCAGTCTTGTAAAGACCGCTGCCGCCGCGCTTTTTCTTCTCTTCGAGGCGGCCCACATTGATGTACCATTCGAGCTTTTCATAGCCCTGATAAATGCCAATGTGCGCATCTTCGTCAATGCCATAGCGCACGCAGCCAAGCGCCGCAAAGTATTGCGCATTTTGCGGAACCTGGATGAGGTCTTTCGGGTCTTTGCCTTCGGGCAGGGGATAGTTGCGCTCTTCCCAAACTTTGGGAATGTTATGCTTCCAGCAATCCTGCATGCCCTGAATGTAAGTGTTCGGCCCTCCCAGCAGCAGCACGACGGGACGCAATGTGTTGCCGCGGGTGAGGACGGCGAGATTTTGCTGAATGATGGCTTCAAAAAGCGATGCCATCAGCTCGTTGGGCGGCACGCCGCTCTTCTGGAGGCCATTGATGTCGGTCTCGGCGAAGACGCCGCATTTGCCGGCCACCGGATGCAGCTTCAGCCCGTAATAACCCATCTTGCAAAGCTGTTCCGCCGGGATACGCAGTTTAGCGTTAATTTTGTCAATCACCGCCCCGGTTCCGCCCGCGCACTTGTCGTTCATGGAAGGGATTTTTTTCTTGCGTCCGGTTTCAGGGTCTTCTTTGAAGATGATGATCTTGGCGTCCTGCCCGCCCAATTCAATGACGGAACCGCATTCAGGGTAGAGGTGTTCCACCGCCAGTGAGACAGCATTCACCTCCTGCACGAACTTCGCGCCGATATGCGGCGCAATGCCTCCGCCGCCTGAGCCGGTGATGAAAATGCGCGTCTCGCCCGCCTTGATGCCCGTATCCGCTTCCATGCGTTTCAGAAATTCAAGGCACTTCTCCGGCTGCTTGGTGTCGTGCCGCTGATAGTCGCTCCAGACGATGTTCTGGTTCGTTAAATCAACGACGACGGACTTCACCGTCGTTGATCCCACGTCCAGACCAACCATCAGGTTTTTAGGATCGGGAATATCCATCGTGACGCCTCCCTGTGGGCTCTGTCGCGCTTATGGATCGCGCTGAATGGATGCGTTACTGCGCCTTTGCTGCGCTGGCCATCTTTGCGAACGCTTCCTTGCTGCGCCGTTCCATCTCTTCCGGCGCCACGTCTTCGACGTGCTGCGCAAGAGACCAGCGATGGCCGAACGGGTCCGTAACGACGCCATAACGCTCGCCCCAAAACTGATTGGCCAGCGGCATGGTGACCGTGGCGCCGGCTTTTACGGCCCGGTCGAAGAGTTGGTCGACAGTTTCCGTGTAAATGGTCAGGCTGGTTGCGGTGCCACCCAGCGCTTGCGGCGAGGTGGAGAATCCCGGAAACTCGTCGGCAAGCATAATGATGGAATCGCCTATTTTGAACTCTGCATGCGCCACTCTGCCGTCCGGCGCCTTGTGAACGCCCCTCACTTCTGCGCCAAAAGCCTGCTTGTAAAATTCGAGGGCTTTCATTCCGTCCCGCACCGTAATGACTGGCGTCACCGTATGGTATCCTTTCGGAATCGCTTTGACTTTTTCTGCCATTTTTTATCTCTGCTTTCTCCCCCTGCTTACCCTCCGAAATTTGCTGCAAAGCTCATCAAGTCTGTCATTCCGAAAAACTGCAGGTAGTCCCGAGCTTCGAGGGATGAATCTCGCAAGTCCCTTATTTACAGAACGCGATTCCTCGCGGAGTTTATCCTGAGCGAAATACAGGGATTCTTCGGTGCGCCCCAACGGCGCAGATCACTGGTGGGTGAAAGTCCCACCCAGATAGTTGTCGGTAAGTCTGGTAGCTGACAAGCGGCTTGGTTCGGTAACGGGCCGGGCCGGA
>DATGKJ010000237.1:0-9368 GCA_035294685.1 Terriglobia bacterium
GCATACAAAAAGGTCCAGCCGCCCATCTTTGTCGTAATCCACCCAGGCAGCGCTTGCCCCAAATCCGGTGTTATCCACACCCGCGCTCTTCGTGACATCCTTAAAAGTGCCGTTGCGCTCGTTGTGCAGCAGGCGGGATTCGCCCAGGCCGGTGATATAAATGTCGTCGTAGCCGTCGTTGTCATAATCACCCACCGCCACGCCCATGCCGTACATCTCAATGCCCAAGCCCGCCCGCTGGGTGACATCAGTGAAAGTGCCGTCGCCGTTATTGCGATAGAGTTTCTGCGTCGTATGCCGGTGGAAATGACCTGGGAAATCTTTGCCCTGAATCAGCAGGATATCGGGAAGCCCGTCGTTGTTGTAGTCGATAAAGGCGCAGCCGGAGCCCATAGTCTCGGGAAGATAACGCTTCCCGAAGGCGCCCGTATAGTGAATGAAGCGGATGCCCGCCTGGCGAGTGACGTCAAGATAGCGGATGGGCTGAGTTTCAGGAACTGCGAAAGCGGCAATTTGCTCAAGACCGCCGGCAACCAACGCGGCCAGAGAGCCTTTCAGAAGGTTGCGGCGGGAAAGATTAAACTCGGGCTTCAATACGACTGGAGACCTCCCTGGAAAGACTTCATTCGACCGGCATACGCCTGGCGACGGAACGAGGCTTTTTTTGCCTTGCGCGCGACACGACGCATTTTTGACGATGGCGCGCGCGAATTCAGCGCCGCATAATGTTCCATGGCGCCGGTCTGATTCATGTCGGCAAGCGCTATCGACGTGTGCTCGTGGATAGGCTGAGCCTCATTGTTATCATCCGGGTGCGAGAGCTTGTAAGGACCCGTGATCGCCACCGACGCCTCATACGCCTTGAAGCGCAGGTAGAGCTTCTCTTCTCGCGCAGCCAGTTTATCATCATTCAAGCCGCGATAGCAGAGCATCAGGTTATAGTGAGCTTCAAGATCTTCCGGGTCAACGCTTAACGTCTTGTCGTACTCCCGGATGGCCTGCCGGTATTTGCGCTGCAGGAAAAGCAGCCGCCCCATCTGGTTTCTCACCACGCGGTCGTAGGGATAGCGCGCGGCAGCCAGAGCAAACTGACGGTAAGCCTGCGGGTATTCGCCGTCCGCCTTGAGCGCAAGTCCGTAAAAATAGTGCGCGCTTCCGAGCTTCGGATCAAGTTTCAAGGCCCTGACTAGCAGCGGCTTGGCAGCGTCCGTATTCCCTTCCTGAATCATGGCGCGGGCCACGTTCACCCAGCCGTCTGCATAGTTCGGGTCCAGTTTCGTGACCACTCGAAATGCCCGCTCGGCGCCCTTCAGATCGCCTTGTAACAGTAATCCGATCCCGTAGTCATTCCACCGGGTACGGTCGCGGGAATTGAGCGCGATATCCTCGACAAAAGGGGTTTCACCTTTAGCCGCGCCAGCCGCTACCGGCGCCGTGATGCTTTGCTCTGCGATGACAACGATCGGCACATTCGGAATCTGTTTGTATTTCGCGGCCACTTCCGCAAGATTGCCGGTAAAATTCCAGCGGCTGTCGTCATAGTTATAGCTGGTTCCCAGCCGGGCGCTGTCAGGGTCATGGACGCCGGCAAAAGCCCATTGTGTGTACCACCACCGGAATTTCCGGTAGTTGAGTTTGGCGGTCAACGTGATTTCATCCCCGCAATTTTCGGGTATTTTCAGCCGGTAATGAACCGTATCCGCCGCGCCGGGTGGAATGAGGTGCGTATAAACCACGGCGCGCGTAAACCACGTGTTGCGCTTGTTGATCAGGTTGCCGTGCGCATCAAGCTGCTCGGAGCGGTAAAAATGCGCTCCGGGATCGACCGCCCCCCGGCCGCCATCCGCCACCGCGCCGCTCCAGAAAATAATGTGCCCCTTGTTATCCTTTGCCTGAAGCTCCAGCCAGCAGTCGTAAGCGTCCACCGTCCCGCCTGGAAAGAAATGCCCGAGCTTCAGCGTGCGCACCACCACTTCCACGCGCACGGTCTGCCCGCGATGAAGCGCGGCTTTCACCCTGCCCAGCGGAGCGATCAACCTGGCAGGCTGGCCCACGGTCATCACGGAAGACCGCATGCCCGCCGATGATTCTTCGCCCACCGCATAAGTGGTGGCCAGTTGCGGGGTCTCCGGCATTCCGGCCGCCCTCACATTGCCCGGCCCCATGTTGCTGGCGGAAGGCTCTTCGGCCAGCGCAAAGATATCCACGCTGAGAGAACCCTTCAGAAAATGCTCGACGGCGGCGATTTGCGATTCATCTCCATAGGACGTGGGAACCGCCGTATTGGCGGCTGCAAAGCGGTGGGAATGAACGTAGCCGTTCGTATTGCCGAAATCGTTGGAGCGCACCAGCGGCATGTGGCAATCCACGCAGTTCTGCGGCTTCGGAGGATAATAAAACGATCGCGCGCCTTGCCAGTCCGTCCCGCTCGCCTGCCAGTTATCGTATTCATCAAATCCGCGCAGCCAGCGATAGTGATTGACGGCAACGTCCATGTGAACCTTGTGACAAGCCGAGCAAAACTGCGCTTGCTCCTGGTGTTCGTAATGGAAAGGTTTGAAAAAGACGCTGCGGTGAGACTTGGGATCGAGCCGGACAACCGTGTAATGGAGAAACCGAATCACCGGATTCCGGCTCTCCGCGTAAGCGGCAAGCGCGGGGTGCTCCATCACGAAGTCAGCCTGACCCATGGTGCTGCCCACATGGATGATGCTGTGGCACGAAATGCAGGTCAGCCCTGCCTGGCCGGCGGGCGTATCCTCAATCTGACGGATGGGGTATTTCTGCATCTCTCCGGTCAGGCTTAAGGCCTGGTCGTGACATCCGCCGCACCAGAGCGAAGGCTTGATGCCAACTGTATCCTGCATGTACTCGATCGACTTGCGATACCACTGATTGTTGAACGAGGAGTAGTGGTGCATCGAGCTGTACCATTGGCGGTAAATATCCGGGTGGCAAGGCTGGCAGGACTTTGCATCCATGAAATACTTTGCCGGCAGGGGCTTGCCCGTATTCGTCTCGATTGAGCTTGGGAAGGTGAAATAATTCGAGCCGCCCCCTTCCTGACTCATGCTGAGGGGCGGCGTCGACGGGTTGCGGATGATGTATTCAGGATTGGGGAAAAAGTGATGAGCAGCAGCCGCGACCCCATAAAAGAGCAGGCAGCCAGCCAGCCCCCAAAAGCCCCATCGCCATGCCGACAGGGCGGATGAAGAATTCTCAGGTTGCGTTCCTGCTGCCGCTGTGGGGCGCGCCCTGCGCACCCATTGCCACAGCAGAAGCAGAGTCACGAACAGTGTAGCCACCGCAAAGCCTACATGAACGTAGAGAGCCAGCGTGTGGCCTCGCGTCATTCCCACAAGCGCCAGGTAGATTCCAAAGACCGTGGTTCCAACGGCCAGAGAAATCAGCGCAATGCCAACTCGGTGCTTGAAATCCGCCCAGCGCCTGGAAATGAAAAGAGCCAGCAAGACCGCGGCAACGATCCCAAGCAGCGGGTGAATGAGACTGTTGATGACGTAGAAAAGATCAGGCGCGGCAAAGGCAGTCAGATAGGCGCTATTCAACGCCAGGACAAGCCCGACGATTAAAAGCACTCTGCCGCTGTTATGTTTCAGCCACGTCATCAGTAATCTTTTCGACAATTCAATAGCAGCTTCCCGTTTCTGGCGGGCACGCGCGGGCTTAAGACTTCGCGCTGCGCTTCAGTCGCACCGGCCGAGCAGTCGAACCAGTTCCGCGTGTCCACCGCCGTCCTCTGCCATCTCCACTTCCCGTAAGAACATGGGTTCCATGATTTTTTTCTCCCAGCGCAGCATTAGGATTCCACAAAACCTCGCACATCCCTTAGCTGTACCCTCCAATAGGTGGGGGTAGGCTAACGGAGATGGCGACTTGTTGCAAGCCCTAAATCATAGCCATTTAACTCTTTTTTCTATTACCCTAACCTGTTTTTCTTACGAGGCTTCTTTGCCTTGGAACGATCCCAGAGGCATGAAACCACCCGTCACCCCCCTCTGGCTCAGCAGGCTGCTAAAAACGAGTCTGAGCGCCGTCATTCGCTTGTCATTCTGAGGCCGAGCGCAGCGAGGCGGAAGAATCCCTGCACTTCGGCTCCTCGGTAATGACAGGCTGTTTTGAGTTTTTCGGCAACCGGCAAGCCAATCTGCTATACTTACAGTTTGCAGGCTGGAGTTCAGACTTTCCGTTTCAACTCCCCAATTCCTTTCATTCTGAGAGGTTTGAAGATTTATGGCGAGTTCGTGCGAAATCTGCGGCAAAAAGCCCGTTTACGGCAATCGAATCAGTCACGCCCATAATGTAACTTCCCGCCGCTGGAAGCCCAATCTGCGCAGGGTCAAGGCTCTGGTGAATGGAGCCCACAAGACGCTTATGGTCTGCACCTCCTGCATCCGAAGCGGTCGAATCACCAAGTAAACCCCCCGTATTTCTGCCTCCTCGGAATACACCTGCATGAACTTCCACTACTTATTTCATATTGTAAAAAGATAAAATGTAAAAGTTATATAGTTAGGGTTCGTTCCGCAAAAACTGTGTTCGATAGTATCTTTCCCAAGTCTCAGCTTGCTTTGTGATCGAAGAGGTTTCGTCAACATAAGCTTTGTTGATTCTAAAGACTGATTAGGGTTCGTGGGGAAAAATTCCAGTCTTCGTTCACCCTCCAAGCCCTGCGAATGACTTTCTTCGGCGCAATGACCGCGCATTCGTCAACCCTTCGATTTCTTCCTGTAGTGGAAGGTCTCATGCTCATCCCAGATGGCGCATACACCCCACAATTTGAGAGATGCGCAGCTCTCGAACGTCGCGCGGCGAAACAAAACCCGAACGCGCCTGTTCTTAGGGGTAGTCTACAATTGTAGTCTATTCAAAGTCAACGCATGAGCGGACGGTAGCCACGGTCAGCCGGTTTTGGCATTGACCGCGGCTGTTTTCCCAACGAAAGGCCCACGGTCAGGGTTTTTCTAACCGTGGCTACGCGTTACCCGCACCCGCCCTCCTACCTTGTCGTATAGCCGCCATTGGCAAAAATCGTCTGGCCTGTGATCCACCACCCATCGGTCACAAGGAAATTCACGATGGGAGCGATATCCTTACAGGGGATTACAAATTATAGTGACACTCTTTGCTGTAGCGGCGCTGTCCTCAGCGCCGAAAGACGCCGGTGGGGACACCGGCACTACAGAAGAAGTCGTCACGATAATTTGTAATCCCCTGTAGGTGGGAGAACTGCATCACGAAGCGCCAGGCTGGGAGTGTGAGGTTAGCTTTCAGGAATTCATTACGCGGCGCACCTGATAAACCCCGTCGATTTTACGGAGAGAGGACATAATCTGATTCAGGTGCTGCATATCAAGGATATCCAGCGTCACATCGATCGAGGCGCGATCCTCGCCCGTGCGAGCCTCGATATTCTGAATGTTTGAGTGGACATCGCTGATCACCGAGGTCACCTGCGCCAATAACCCCTGCCGGTCCGCCGTATCCAGCGTCAGCTTCACGGGATAGAGATTCTGCCGGGAGCCCGCCCATTCCACGTCAATCCGCCGTTCGGCATCGTAAAGCAGGTTTTCCACGTTGGGGCACGAACGCGAATGGACGGCAATGCCTTTGCCTCGCGTCACGTAGCCGATAATCTCCTCTCCCTGAATCGGATTGCAGCACTTGGCCAGGTACACCATCAGATCGTCATGACCGTGGACTTTAATGGAAGCATCATGACCCGCCCTGGCAGGCTGGGAAGCGGCAGCGCCTGTTTTTGAGGGCGGCTGCATCTCAACCTTCGCGGCAGGAAAGAGCTTCGCAAGAATCTGGCGCGCGGAAAATTTCCCATAGCCGATCCCGGCATGGAGATCATCCAGGTGGCGGCAGCCGTACTCCGCGGCCACCCGTCCGATGACCTCTTCGGCGGCATCCTTCAGGCTCAGATCGTATCGGCGCGCCTCCTTCTCCAGAAGCTTCTTGCCAATTTCAACCGCCTCGCGCCGCTCCGCCACGTTGATCCAGTGCTTGATCTTGTTGCGCGCCCGCGAGGTCTTCACCACCGCCAGCCAGTCGCGGCTGGGATGGTGCCCGGCCTGCGTGATGATCTCGATGATGTCGCCGTTTCGCAGGTGAGATTTCAGCGGCACGATGCGCCCGTTCACCTTGGCGCCCACGCAGCGATGGCCAACTTCCGTGTGAATGGCGTAGGCAAAGTCAATCGGCGTCGCGTCGCGCGGCAGGACGATCACCTTGCCCTTAGGCGTGAACGTATAAACTTCTTCTGGATAGAGATCGACCTTCAGCGTCGAAAGGAACTCGCCCGGGTCCCGCATCTCCCGCTGCCATTCCACCAGATGGCGCAGCCAGGCAAACCGCTCCTCGTCTTTCGGGCTCATGCGATGGCCATCTTTATATTTCCAATGCGCGGCGATGCCTTCCTCCGCCAGGCGATGCATTTCTTCCGTCCGAATCTGAACCTCAAAAGGCTGGCCGTGCGGGCCAATGACTGAAGTGTGGAGGGACTGATACAGGTTGGGTCTTGGGATGGCGATGAAGTCCTTGATGCGGCCTGGAACGGGCCGCCAGGTGTTATGGACCACGCCCAGCGCCGCATAACAGTTTTTGACCGAATCGGTGATGATGCGCACCGCCAGCAGGTCGTAGACCCGCTCAATGGAAATCTGCTGACGCTTCATTTTCTGCCAGATGCTGTAAAGACGCTTGATTCGCCCTTCCAGCCGGGCCGGGATCTTATGTTCCTGCATCTTGGCCCCGACCTGGGCGCTGACCTCGGCCAGGAATTCTTCGCTCACTTTGCGGCGGTTTTCCACCGCTCGCTTGACCTCATCGTAGGCTTCCGGCTCCAGATATTTAAAGGCCAGGTCTTCCAGCACACCGCGCATCTTCCCCATTCCAAGGCGATGAGCGATTGGGGCATAGATTTCCAGAGTTTCCCGGGCGATCCGTTCGCGTTTTTCGGGCGGCAAGTGGCCGAGCGTCTGCATGTTGTGGAGGCGATCCGCCAGCTTCACCAGCACCACGCGGATGTCATCCACCATGGCCAGCACCATCTTGCGGAGATTCTCCGCCTGCTTATCCTCCGGACTGAAGAACTCAATGCGGCTGATTTTGGTGACGCCTTCAACGATCCGCGCCACTTCAGGACCGAATTCCTGCCGCACCTGATCGATGGTAGCTGGGGTATCCTCAACCACGTCGTGCAGCATGCCCGCTGCGAGACACACCACGTCTAACCGCATGTCAGCCAGGATGTTGGCGACTTCGAGCGGATGCGAAAGGTAAGGCTCGCCGGAAAGACGCTTCTGAGCCTGATGCTCCCGGGCGCTGAACTCATAAGCCTTGCGTAGAATTTTCAGATCTTCCGCCGGGCGCGAAACGGCAACTTTCTGAAGGAGTTCGTCAATCTGCAACATCGACATCTCTTGGTCTCATTCTAGGGCAGGCTCAGACCATGGTTCAAGCGAACGTTCAGAAAATCATGCAGCCGCTCGCGAGCGGCGCACGACGTTATTGAGGATTACAAATTATCGTGACACGATTTGCTGTAGCGGCGCTGTCCCTTCACTTCGTTCAGGGCAGGCTCTCAGCGCCGAAAGACGCCGGTGGGGACACCGGCGCTACAGAAGAAGTCGTCACTATAATTTGTAATCCCCTGTAGATGGCATTCCCGGATTCTTTAGGAGGAAAATCAGATTCGTTTCCCGGACCGATGGCTCTGGTGACAGGCGCAGGGCTCAGCCTGTTACGCCGTTTTCTCAACCTGCCTGATCCTGGGGATAATGAGCTGCACTACGCCAATCGCCAGCGGATGCATGACGCCGGCAATCAGGAAGAGGGGGACGTAACTGTGGAGGTCCTGAAGAATGTAGCCTGCCAGGGGCGCGATGATCATGCCTCCCACTGCCCCTCCCGCCCCGCCCAAGCCCACGACGGAAGCCACATCCTGCTTTGGGAACATATCCGAGGCCAGCGTAAAAAGATTGGCCGACCACCCCTGATGCGCCGAGGTGGAAACGGAAATCAGCGCCAGCGCCCACCAGGCGTTCGGAGCAAACACGGCCGCAATGCCCGAAGGCATGCAAAGAGCGCAAACCAGCATGGCCGTCTTGCGGCCTGCATTCACGGACCATCCATGGCCGATGAGAAAGCCGGAAAGCCATCCGCCCAGAACGCTCCCCAGGTCGGCGGCCAGGAAAGGAATCCAGGCGAAATAGCCGATCTCTTTCAGCGTGAATCCACGCCCCTGCGCCAGATAAGACGGCAACCAGAAGACGTAAAACCACCAGATGGGATCGGTCATGAATTTGGCAATGATGAATCCCCACGCCTGCCGGTAGCCTAGCAACGCCCGCCAAGGCAGGCGAGAAGCTTCCTGCCCGCTCTCTGCAACGGAACCCCTTTCGATGTAGTTCAGTTCGGCGGGTGTTATCCACGGGTGCTCACGAGGCGGGCGATAAATCAGCAGCCAGAAAATGAGCCAGATGAACCCCAGGCTGCCGGTAAAAACGAAAGCCGCTCGCCAACTCCACTGCAACGTGAGCCAGACGACGATGGGCGGCGCCAGCACCGCCCCGATATTGGTTCCGGCGTTAAAGATGCCCGTCGCCAGCGCGCGCTCCTTTTCCGGAAACCACTCGGCCACGCTCTTGATCGAAGCCGGAAAATTCCCGGCCTCGCCCGCCCCTAAAAAGAACCGGGCGACGCCGAATGAGAACGCGCTGCCCGCAAGCGCATGCGCCATCGAGGCAATCGACCACCAGACGACGGAAATGGCGAAGCCCAGTCGAGTGCCCAGCCAATCGATCACCTTGCCGAAGACAATCATCATCCCGGCATAGGCCAGCTCGAAAGCGAAGACAATCCAGCCGTAGTCGCTTTCCGACCAATGCAGCACCGATTGGAGGTGCGGCTTCAGGACGGAGATGGTTTGCCGGTCAATGTAGTTATTCGTCGAGGCAAAAAGCAGCAGCGCGCAGATCACCCAGCGCAAGCGAGGGATGCGAGACCGCTGTTCGAGGCCTTTGGAGGAATATGAGGAAGAAGATTGCTCCATGGATGAGAATGCTGCGGATTCTGCGCGCGTCCTTATGGATGACTGCCAATTACCGTGACAACTTCTGTAGCGGCGTTGTTCCAGCGCCGGTCTGATCATCAAAAAGGGCGCCGGTGGGGATGCCGGCGCTACAGCAACAGGCCCCGTCAATCACGAGCCTGGACCAGCGGCAAAACGTGGCCGCCCTGCTTCAGCACGGCAACTTTGGCATCGCGACCAACCCGGGCGAACGCCTTTTCCAATGCCTCCTGCGGGGTTTCCGCAGGCTCAAAGCCAATATGTCTCTGGACTT
>DATGKJ010000238.1:0-6976 GCA_035294685.1 Terriglobia bacterium
TCTCTTAGTCATCGAATCTCCTCCTTGAAGTAAAATACATTCGCAGGTTCATAACGAGCAGGACAGCTCTCTAACCCGAAATTAACAGGTGATCGAGTTTGCATTCACCCCGCGTGACACCCTCCTGCCAGCAAGTCAAGCATAACCTTTCCGGCGCTCCTCGCAGGGCATTCAACCGGCCTCATCATACTACAGTCAAGGGTAAACCTCAAGAGATCCAAAGCCTTGCGGGCTAACTGCCCTGCGCTAACGAACTTCCACTCAACAGCTTCAGGAAGCCTGCCTAAACCGCGCGTGAAAGACGGCGGTATTCCTCTTCTGATTGCGCCGGTAACAGCACCCATAGCGTATAGATCCCCAGCGCCGTCCCAAAGGGCACATGTATCAGGGCAATAATACCGAGAATGATGGCAAGAATGCGGGCCCACGAAGCGCGCTCCAGCAATCCCCAACCCACGATAATCCCTGCGACAGCGGTTGCAATCAGAAAAACTCCTCCAATGGCCGCAAGAGGAAGCACCAGGGGGCGGACATGAGGCGGGATAAACGGGAACCCCAACCTTCCAAGGAACAGCAGCCCGATGCCTGGAATCAACCGAATCACCGAGATGACCAGCCACAGGATGGCCAGAAGCTTAAGATGTTTTTCAATTCTCCCCTGCTGTGCCACGGTAGCGGCGGTTACCGGACTTCCGCAGGCCGTGCAGAACTTCTGTTCCTCCTCAACCCTTGCCCCACATCGCCCACAGTACATAAGCGCCTCCTCAAGCCGTCAAGTCGACGAAATGAAAAGTTTGTTCTGGCGGCAATGTTAGCCGCCAACCGCCATAATGTAGCGCTCACAATTGGCTTCACATCGCAGTGCCGCCCTCTCGGCGGCATTTGCCGACAGAATGCCAGCGCTACGACGCATCCCGCCGACTGGCCGGGGTGGAATCCCCGGTGAATCGGGTTTCTTATATCAAACTACGCACAGCCTGCGCAAATTGTTCCCGGCTATCGAAAAAGATAGAATGATGCCTGAGAAGTTGCACCCAAATTCATGGAGGCACAATGCCGCTCGATCCACAAGCAAAGCAATTGATGGACTGGATCGCCGCGCAGTACCCGCCCGCTCATACGACGCCGGTGGAAGAAGCGCGAAGGAACTTCCGCGAGCGGACCCGGCTCACCGACGGCGCGCCGCAGCAGGTAGCGCGAATCGAAGACCGCACTATTCGAGGTCCGCAGGGTGACATCCCCATTCGTGTCTATACCCCCGAGGGAAATGAAACCTTTCCTGCCTTGATGTACTTCCATGGCGGCGGCTGGGTGATCGGCGGTCTCGACACGCATCAGAATCTTTGCTGCGGGCTTGCCCGTCAGGGCCGCTTGGTTGTGGTGGCGGTGGATTACAGGCTTGCGCCCGAGCACAAATTTCCACGGGCGGCGGAGGATTGCTACGCCGCCACGCAGTGGGTTGCGGCGCATGCCAACGAACTTCGCATCGACCCGCTGCGAATCGCCGTGGGCGGAGATAGCGCGGGAGGGAATCTGGCTGCTGCGGTATGTTTGATGGCGCATGATCGCAGAGGGCCTCGGTTGGTTTTTCAACTCCTCATTTATCCCGTAATGGACCACAACTTTGATACTGCCTCCTACCACGAATATGCCAGCGGATGTTCTCTCACCCGCGAGGCGATGATGTACTACTGGGATCAATATTTGAGCGCAAAAGAGGACGGGCAGAATCCTTATGCCTCGCCCCTTCGCGCCAGCGATCTAAGGGGCATGCCCCCGGCGCTGATTGTTACTGCGGAATATGATCCTTTACGCGACGAAGGCCGAGCTTACGCTCAAAAGCTTCGAGAGGCAGGAGTTTCGGTGACACTGCGACACTGTGAGACGATGATTCACGGCTTCCTGACGATGACCGGCAAGCTCGATGAAGCCAGGCGCATCCGGCAGGAAATTGCCCAGACATTGCGGAACACCCTCTGCGCTCAGGCTGCTGAAAGGATGACCGCCGTCGAACCCTGAGGCTGTTTCAAATCTTTTCGGATAATCAACAGCTTGGCGAAAAAACTCGCCAGTCTGTGATCCTGAAGAGCCGAAGGCGAAGAAGGATCACTGTATTTAATGGATTCTCCAAATACAGGGATGCTGCGCATCGCTCAGCGGCATGACAGCCCCGGGTTTTCCCAGTAATCCGTTGCACAAACAGAGCGAGGTTTTGAAACAGCTCCGGGTGGTGTAACATAAGCTCCTCAACCGCCGCTTTGTAACTCTACTGCGAGGCATCGCGCGGAGATCGCAACATAAATTCGTCTCCGGGAGCCAGACGAACTTCAGAAACCGGGAATATCAGCAGACCACGACCAAAACAGGTTTTGAGCCGCAGAAGAGTGGCTTTTTGCCAGGCGCTATTTTTGACCTGGAATTCAACCGTCGTTCCGTCATAGTGTCTTAGGAAATTTCCAAGCCGGTCACGGTCCGCCGCGTCACGGTAATGGAAAATTACGATGCTGACGCCAAATTGCCGGCTGGCGCCCCCTTCCATCACGCGACAGGCGATAACCGATGGCGCTGCGGGATCTGCTCCACGACCAGAGCTCCCCAGAGCAATGAAGCCAAGCCCCAAGACCAGGATGTACAAACCGACCCAGCCGAGCATTGGTTTACAAATATGATTCATGAATACCTCCCGGCCAGAGATGGCTGTGGGTGCGAGCTTAACTGCCCAGGCGGGCTACAGATACCTGTAACCTTCGGATAAAATTTCACACGCTCGTTGAGTTGCTGAAAAAGTTATTTGCGTCGGTTAGCATCGGCTAATAGCGTCACAAGACTATCGTGTTGTCGGCGGTTGCTCCAGCATCACGAAGGATTTTCGCCAGAAGACCACGGCCTAAATCTTCTCCGCGGTGATCTGGAACCGTAGCCGTGCGCCCATCAGGATGACGAAAAAACTTGTGACTGCCCCTCTGCCTGACCATCGCAAAGCCGAAAGATTCAAGAAAACGAATGAGATCTCGCGCCCGTACCGGGCGCGGTCGGCTCATCCGGCGACCTCGACTTGCTGCAGGCCGATAAACTTCATGCGCGGCGCTTTCTGTTCAGCAAGGCAAAGCGCGATGACTTCGCGGATGCGGGGGTAAGCTCGTCGAGAGTACGCGCTTGAGTGTAGCAACTCGGCAGGAAAGGCGCCGTTGCAACATAGCACCCGTCTTCATCCTGCTCGATCACGACGGTAAACTCTCGAGATTTTTTCTTGCGGGTAGTCCTGCTTATGCGTTCAGTATGACACTGGAAAACTTGTGGAGCAGGACTACTATTCACGCGAGCGTCATCCGCGGAATACCTTCGCTTGAACCTGCCTTCCAGCTTCTTGTCCGAGATTTGGGAAACGGATGAGCGTGAAAACTGATGGCGCTTCAATCGCCGACCACCGATCAGTTCATTCTTAAGCTAATCCCGATTCGCCGAACGCCTTCCGCATGGCGGCTGCGGCGGTTGCCACGGCCTGCTCCAGAGGCATGGCCCTTAATTGGGCGTTGAATGGCTCGGGTTGGATAGGCCCGTCGTATCCGATGGTAACCAGTGCCCCAAGAAATTCTTTGATCGGAATCACGCCGGTTGCGGCGGGCAGTTCACGATGATCGTCCTGGAGCTGATCCAGTGGCAAACGCGGGGCGTCATTCAGGTCTACGGTGATCACGTCGCGCCCGCGCAGTGTTTCGATATCGGCCGCGGTCTCTTCGGCGTTGTACCAGTGCCAGCTATCAAGCTGGATGCCCAGATTATCGGTTCCAATCGCGATTTCCAGTTCTCTCATCTCTGACAGAGTGTGAATGAAAGGCTGGCGTTCGCTGCGCCAGAATGTGCGCGGCGCGACGTATTCGAGACCCAGGCGCTGCCCATGATTGGCCAGAACCTTCGCGCACTCGCGCAGCCGGCAGGCGTGCTGGCGAAAATTCTGAAGGTAGGTCAGGTGATTGCTGCAAGGCAGCACCCACGTGCTCACCCGCTGAATGTTTGCCCGTTGGAGATTTTCTGCCACAGATGGCAGATTCTTAAGCCCCTCGCTGAACGTTGCATCATCCTTGCGAAAGTCTACCGGCAAACCTGCCGCCCCGAATTTCAGATTTTTCGCAGCCAAATCGTCGAGCAGGCGCCTCAAGTCATCATCCGACAGTCGCGCGAAAAGACTTTCATCAGGGTCAACGCCTTCAAAACCATATTGGTGTGCGAGTTGAACGGACTGCTGGAATGTGCCATGAAACCCCAGCCGTCCAAGGCTCAAAACTGTATAGAATTGCCGCCTGGGGGAGCCTTCGGCGGAGGCATCGGCTGGAATCATGCCGGCGGCGGAAAGCCCGCCCGCTGCGGCGCTGGCTTGCCGTATGAAATTCCGCCGGCTGAGCTTGGATGGTGTCATGTAGAAAGCCTCAACGCATTCAGTTTAAGAAAGCAAAGTCTGCCAGATTCACGGCCAGACGGCAAGGGATACGAAATCGCCGGAGCTTCGGGGTAAATTCCACTTGTATCCTGCTTGAGATGGCTTAAACTTTGGACTATGGATTTCGACATCCCGCTTACCGACGACGAACTCCAGGAACTGGACGACTTTCTGGCATCCGATGACGTCCCTGAGGACTGCATGGATATTGCCATGCTTCACGGCTTCCTCACGGCCATTGCGATCGGCCCGGCGCTCGTGCGCCCGAGCGAATGGATTCCGGTGATCTGGGGCAAGGGAGAACCTGAATTCGAGTCGCTCGAGGACGCCAATCGCATCCTGCAACTCATCACCCGGCTTTTGAATAGCACGATCAGCACGCTGAAAGATGACCCTGAAGAATTTGCGCCGATCCTTTATCAGGTGGACGCCGCCGACGGGGAACGCAATATAGGAGAGGAAGAATGGTGTGAAGGGTTTGCCTTAGGCATGCATCTTCGGCTCGAAGATTGGAAGCCAGCCCTATCCAGTGAGGAAGTGATGTTATGGCTGGCTCCGATCGCCGCTTTCATGGATGATGAAGCCTTGGCGGATTTCACGAGCGGCTCCGAAGGACCCAAGGTGACGCGCGAAGACCTGTCGGCCATGATTCCACTTTGTGTCACCAATCTCTATGATTACTGGGAAGAGAAACGGGCGAGGCGCGGAGAAGGCTTCACCCCGGATCAATTCCCTTACGCTAGCCGGAAGATCAGCCGCAATGAGCCCTGTCCCTGCGGCAGCGGGAAGAAATACAAGAAGTGCTGCGGAGCAATCCAATAGCGCAGCGCTTTGTTGCTTAGAAACTCTGCCGCGTTCATGCTGTTAGCTTGCAGAACGCTTCTTACCACAGAGACCGCAAAGGCTTTTTCTCCGCTTCCTCTGTGCTCGCTAGGAAAAGCTGCTGCTACGTATTTTTCAACAAATCCCCAGAAGTCTGCCGAACCTCGTTATATCTGAAACAGTCCACCAAGTGGTCGTTCACCATTCCAACCGCCTGCATAAAGGCGTAGCAAATGGTTGACCCGACAAAGCGAAAGCCGCGCCGGATGAGTTCTTTGCTCATAACGTCCGATTCCACACTCCGGCTTGGCACTTGCTTCATGGTGCGCCAGGCGTTTTGCCGGGGCTCCCCATCCACAAAGCGCCATATGAACGCGTCAAAGCTGCCGAATTCATCCTGAACCTGGAGAAACATTCTGGCATTTTCAACGGCTGAATGAATTTTGAGCCGATTCCTGATGATGCCAGGATCAGCCAGCAGTTTCTGGATGCGCCGCGCATCAAAGCGCGCTACCTTGACGGGATCAAAACCGGCAAAAGCTGCGCGGAAGTTCTGGCGCTTTTTGAGAATCGTTTCCCAACTCAGCCCCGCCTGCGCGCCTTCGAGAATCAGGAATTCGAATAAGAGCCGGTCATCATGAACCGGCGCGCCCCACTCGCGGTCATGATATGGAATCCCAAGCTCAGTTACCGCCCACGGACAGCGCTTGCGATCGTTATGACTGGTTGGGTTGCTCATCTCGAATTTACCAGGCTGATTTTTCGCACGATATCAACACTTCAGAACTGATCCCGTTCCCGTGCGCATGGAGGAGTGATCCAAGATTCCAGATTCAAAATTCAAAACCGGACTCCATTCCTGAATACGCAGAGGCGAAGCCGGATACTCGCTCCTGTCAGTAAAGCCGAATTACGGCAGCGATTGTCTATCCGGCGGCACCCAACCTGTTCGCGCAGTTTCCGTCGCCAGAAGCTCGGGCGAATAGAAAGACTCGATCAGGCGTTTATCGAGCAATCTGGGATGCGCCATCGCGAATGCATCGAAGTTGTTTTCCAGCGGGCTTTGCTCTAGCGCATGTTGCACCAGCCGCATCCAGGCCAGGGTCATGGTCTTGTGATACATTCGCTCGACGTTGTGATGCCTGGCGAAACGCTTGATGCTTTCAAGCATGCTGATGGTGGCCTGCTCATATCCCTGGCGGCGCAAGTAAAGCCAGGCCGCGCGAATGTGGTCACGATGATGGAAAGGAACTATGACGCACTCCTCAAAACCGCGCAGGAACTCGTCATCCGTGAGGAGTTGTCGATTTTCAGTCGCTGCTCCCATTGTGCTTTCCCTCTCAATCCAACCTGGCAACTTGCTCAGGCGTGCTGTCTCCCAAAAACCTCCTTAAAGGCCTGATCCAATTCCGTTAAAGCGCGGGCGCAATCGCCGCTAAAACTCGATCCGTGCATGATGGCAAGCGTCTTCGGCTGCAAATCGGCCAGCTTGCGAAGGTTCTGAGAAGTGAGCGGAGTATAGGGAACGTATTCGGCAAGGATTCCGGCCTGATACTCGCGCATGGCCTGATGCGAGCGGCCCACGACATCCGATTGCGTCAGCGGTTCAACGTCGCCTGTCTGATGAAACAGGTCGGAGCACAGGAGGGTCTTCTGAGTCTCCTCGAACAGCACGCCGGCATCCCAGCCGTGCGGCAAGTGCGGCGTCTGGCAGTA
>DATGKJ010000239.1:0-5698 GCA_035294685.1 Terriglobia bacterium
TAAATATCCTTCACTTTTTCCTGTGAATCAGCGCGGATGGTAAGCGTGGTTTGGGGATTCCGGAACTCTGGAGGAATAAAGCACCCTTGCTGCGCCTGCGCCTGCCAGGAAATGCCGAATAAGAACGCCAGCCACAGAGCCTGAAATCGAGGGCCCCTGCCGGTCCGGAAATGATGAGCAAGGGCGCTGGTTTCGATGTGCATGCTTTAAGCCGTCATTTTACCCGAACGAGCTTTGTTTTGATCAAGCCATTTGCTATGATGCCTCTGGAGCCCCAGCCACATTGAGTTTTCAGAAGGCGGGAACACGACGTGAAATGCCCTAAATGCGGATACGTCAGTTTTCCAGATCTCCTCGAATGCAAAAACTGTGGCTACCATTTTGCCCAACCCAAAGATGCGGTAAACCCGCGAAGCCTTGATTCTGTTTTGCTTCAGGATCGTTCTCCCGCCGGCCAGGCATCGCCTTCCCCCCGCTTGGAGACCGGTATGGAAACTTCTCCAAACCTTCCTTCTGAGGCTTCCCTGCGATCTGGCCGGGAAGTTTGGGATAAGCGGGACGAAAAAACCTCCCCGCTTCAACAATCTTTATCTCGTCAGGCGAATGCTTTTGAGACTGGAGGGGGGCATGACCTCTCAGAGCGCGTAGCCAGTTATCGTCGTCGCCGCTCCGAACAGGAAAGCCTGCAATTCGATTTTGGGTCGGAGCCGGATACAGAAAGACCCATGCCGGCGACCTCGCAAGGGCGCTCCCGCTCCGTCTCCAACGCCGCGGGAACTTTGGATAAAGCTTTTGATGAGCAGGCAACCCGTCTGGGTCAGATCAATCTGGAATCGATCCCTGTGGAGACCCGCAGGTCAGACTTCCCTTCCCGCTTCCGGCGCTCGCAAGGCTCCACAACCCGTTCCGACGGAGCGGCGCGCCTGGAAACGACTCCGATAGACTCCATCGATGCCAGCCTGGCCGCGGATAGCCGCTTTCAGGATTCCAGCTACCCAGAAGTGGTCTGTGCGCCGATCGGCAAAAGATTTGCTGCGGGAATCATTGATGCCTTCTTGCTGGCGCTTGCCGGATGCCTCTTTGCTCTGTTGTTTACCCTGGTGGGAGGCAGCATTCAGATGACGTCCATGGGATTAATCGTGATTGCATTCCTGGCGGTCTTCTGGATTTTTGCCTATTTTGCGCTCTTCACCGCCATGAGCTTCGGTACGCCCGGGCAGGCCGCGATGGGGTTGAGTGTTCGCACGCTGGAAGGAAATCTTCCCACCCTTCAGGAAGCGCTGCTTCGAGCCTTCGGATATCTCGTTTCTCTGGGCTCTCTGATGCTAGGCTTTCTGTGGGCTGTCATGGATAGCGATGGGTTGGCTTGGCATGATCATATCTCGGGTACGCTGCTGGTTGAAGATTGAGCACCCAGCCAGGAGATCGCTCTCAATCACAGAGCGAGGGAATGACCACCTACAATGGGTAAAGGGCGGTTTTTAAATCAAAAGCTCGGCAAGCGCACCAGTCGCAAGCTTGAACTATTAAAATCCACTTTGCCTGCGCAGTCTCGCCAGCCGAAGTCCAAGTCGCGTTCGCGTTCCGTCAAATTCAGACAGCAGGGCTGAAGCGTCGCTGAAAACTCTTGCAGTCTGTCATTTCGAGGAGCTGAAAAAAGTGATGAGTGACGAGTGATTAGTGATGAGCACAAATCAATCCGTGGTCTGGTCGCTTTTGTTCGTTGCTCGTCACGGTCGTTGAGATTTCTTGCGGAGCCTGCCCTAAACCGAAATGCACGGATTCTTCCCTGTTGCTCAGAATGACAGATGGAAGGCTCCGTTGGGGCGTTCTCGGCAATCGCTAATTTTCACCCTACGGCTTGCCCGCTAGCTTTCCTGCTTCGCCAAATCCCTGACATTAAAGGCAGACTTGCCCGGGAATTCCGCCACTGGCCCCAGTTCTTCTTCGATGCGCAGCAGTTGATTGTATTTAGCCACTCGATCGGTGCGACTGGCAGAGCCCGTTTTAATCTGGCCGGTATGCAGGCCGACGACAAAATCCGAAATAAAAGTGTCTTCGGTCTCGCCCGAGCGATGAGAAACCACCGAAGTGTACCCGTGGCGGCGGGCCAGATCGATTGCGGCAATCGTCTCTGAAACAGTCCCGATCTGATTCAGCTTGATCAGAATCGAATTCGCCGCGCCTTCCTCAATACCGTGTTCGAGTCTCTCGGTATTCGTAACAAACAGATCATCCCCCACAAGCTGAACCTTGTCGCCCAGTTCCTGGGTAAGCGCCACCCAGCCTTCCCAATCATCCTGCGCCAGCCCATCTTCAATGGAGACGATCGGATACTGCCGCACCCACTCCGAATAGAGCCTGATCATGTCATCGGAAGATTTCTTTGATTCATCGGACTTAAAGAAAACATAGCGGCCTCCGTCATACATCTCGCTTGAAGCCGGGTCAAGAGCGATGCAGATGTCATGGCCTGCCGAATAGCCAGCCCCTTCGATGGCCTCAAGAATCAGATCCAGAGCTTCCTCGTTGGATTTCAGGCTGGGCGCAAAGCCTCCTTCATCGCCCACCGAGGTCTGATAGCCCCGCTCTTTTAATACGCTCTTGAGCGTATGGAACGTTTCCACGCCCATCCGAAGCGCCTGCGAGAAGCTTTCGGCTCCTGCGGGCATAATCATGAATTCCTGAAAATCAACGGTATTATCGGCATGGACGCCGCCATTGAGGATGTTCATCATCGGCACTGGCAGGCGCCGCGCCTGCAAGCCTCCCAGATATCGGTAAAGCGGCAGATGGGCTGAATGCGCGGCGGCGCGACAGACAGCCATGGAAACAGCCAGAATCGCATTGGCGCCCAGTTTGCCCTTGTTCGGAGTGCCGTCCAGATCAATCAAAAGCCGGTCGATCTCGGATTGCTCTCCCGCTTCCTGCCCGCCCAATTCCCGGGCAATAATCGAATTAATATTTTCGACGGCTGTCAGAACGCCCTTTCCCTGATAGCGTTTCTTATCGCCATCGCGCAACTCGATGGCTTCATGTTCGCCGGTGGAAGCGCCGGAGGGCACAGCCGCCCGCCCCACTGAACCGTCGCGCAGGTGAACGTCCACCTCTACTGTGGGATTCCCGCGAGAATCCAGAATTTCCCTTCCCATGATCAAATCAATAGCTGCCAATGAATGACTCCTTGCGTGAATTTAAAGTGAGATTCTATCACAATGTGGCGAGCGCCTGCCGCTGGCCCGGCTGAGGCTTTGTCTCTTGCGAAAAAATTAACTGTCTCAGCTTGAGATAGACCGGTATAATGCGCGCGAGGGGTCTGACGAAATGCTGAAAAATTCTCGAAGCCTGTCATTCCGAGGAGCCGCAGGCGGCGAGAAATCTCGAACGAGCGATCAGCAATTAGCTTTCAGCCTTTCGCCCCGGGACTTTCCTGCTGAAAGCTGAGCGCTGTTTACTAAAAGGCTGAAGAAATACGGGGATTCTTCGCTACGCTCAGAATGACAAGCGAAAGACTCGGAATGACACGATTTGGGGACATTTTTCGCTAAGCGCAAAAAATGGATAATCTCACTCATACGCTCACGGGCATCGCTCTGGGCCAGGCTGGACTGAAGCACAAGACGCGCTACGCCATGCTCGCGCTCATCATTGCATCGAATCTGCCGGATGCCGATATCATCAGGGCCACAAGAGCCAGCGTTGATTACCTTGCGTATCATCGCGGAATCACGCATTCGTTGCTGGGGCTTACCGGCCTAGCCGTCATTCTTGCGGCTGTCATTTTTTTTTCTGGGGCGCAAGGCCGCTCCGAAAAAGCACGCCCCGCCTGTCAGCCTTAAGTGGCTTTTCCTGATTTGCTGGATCGCTACAGCGTGCCATGTGCTGATGGATTTCACCAACCAGTACGGTGTTCGCCTTTTTCTTCCTTTCAGCGGCCGCTGGGTTGCATGGGACATCATGCCTATCGTCGGACCCTATCTCTTGTTTTTTCTGATTGTGGGTTTAGGTTTCCCGGCGATTTTGAAACTGGTGACAGAAGAAGTGGGGGCAGGCAAATCCACTACGAAAGCGGCGAGGAACGGCGCTATTTTTTCTCTATGCGCCATGATAGCGCTTTGGGGGCTTCGTGACTTTTCTCATCGGCGAGCCCTGGGCATGCTGAATGCGCGCCTCTATGGAGAGGAGATTCCATTGCGATCAGGGGCCTTTCCGTCTCCTTTGAATCCTTTTCAGTGGAACGGAGTAGTCGAAACGACCTCCTCATACTACTTGCTCGATGTCGATGCGCTCATGAGCAACATCGGCGCTCAAAACGCCACTCGATTGTATAAGCCCGCCCCTTCACCGACTCTCGTGGCTGCGAAAAAATCGCGGGCGGCAAGGATATTTCTCAATTTTGCCCGATTCCCGCTGGCGACCGTCAGAACGTCTCATGACGAGGGCGTTGAAGTATATCTCCGCGACTTGCGTTTCGCCACTCCAGGCTCGCATATCTGGCGATTTGTCATGGAAATTGATTTGGATAGCCGTCTTCAAGTGCGCGGGCAATCATTCAGCTTCGCGCGAGAGCCGCCTTTGCGGTAGGATCGCTCGATCCGGACAGGACTCCGTTGTCAAATCAACTTTCGTAGGGCGGCCTGAAGCGCCTTTTCAGATACCAATGGATCAACCCACAGCCGACGACGACGGCAATAATGACCAGGGAGAGCCAGTCAATGTTTCTTCTGAGATATCGCTGAGCTGCCAGGCCGTAGTAGACCCCAAGCCATCCCTCAAAAGCGAACCGCAATCCCCGGCCGACAATCAGCGCTGTCGCGAACCGCCCCCCATCAATTTGCAGCGCGCCTGCCATGATCGCGAAGACTTTAAACGGGGCCGGAGGGGGAAGAAGCGAAGCCACAAGGATCGAAAGGAAATCGTTTCGCTCGATCCAATGCCGGATGAATGTCTTCTCGCTTGGCGAAGCGCGCCGCGCAAAAAGGTTTCTACCTTTATGGGTAATAAAATAAATCATATAAGCGCCCATCACCGATCCTGATGTGCACTGCAAGACGTAGAGGGCGACCTTGTGAGGATGGGCGCTTGCCAGTTTAATCAGCAGAAGATCATTGATGACGGGAAAGGCGAGGAAGGAAGAATCGAGAAAGGAAATGGCAAAAAGTCCCCAGCCTCCATAGTGGCTGAAGAAATGACTTAAGGCACTGATAAAGATTCTAAAGTGAGACAATCTGCCGCTCCGGCATGTCAAGATCGCTCATTGTAATCGGAAGATAAATATTCACGCAACCGGAGCCATGAATCCAAGCGTGCGTCCTCAGAATGCCGCGAAATGAGGTCAATGTGTCCTTTCCTGAAAATAGGCCGGAGCTCTGAGGGCACGCGATCCGAGGGAGTCCTTATGAAAACTTCCGGTTCCAGGCATCGCGATTGTTTCACCAGGGGGAGAGTTTTTTATCTCCGTTTCCTCTGCGCTCTCCGTCGTTGCGCGGCTCACAAGCCCCTTAAAAAACTTCGGGGATGCATCGCTGCATCCCCGAATTCTCTACATCGGCTTTTCCGAAGCCTTCTTACCTCTTCTTCTTTGTCTTTGCCTTCTTCTTTGCTGGCATTTCATTCTCCTCTCAAGTATTTCTAATTCTTCCGTCAGCGAAGCGCTGGCGGAGCGCGTATTCACTCACCATGTATAGTGATTGCTCAT
>DATGKJ010000240.1:0-4226 GCA_035294685.1 Terriglobia bacterium
CCTGCTGACCACGTTTGCGCAGCTTCAGGAAATTCGCACCTATTATGATTTCGTCACCATCTACAATGACCGGTATCAGATTCAGGGTGATGATCGGCAAGTCTCCCTTTCGGCCCGGGAGCTTGCCTCCAATAGCCTGCCCGATCCCAACTGGGTGAACCAGCACCTGATCTATACACACGGTTATGGCCTCTGCCTCGGGCCCGTGAACGAGTCCACGCTGGACGGTCTTCCTGTGCTTTTCATTAAGGATATTCCGCCTGTCTCGACCACCCCTCTGAAAGTTACGCGTCCGGAGATTTATTACGGCGAGCTTTCAAACGATTACTGCATCGTCAAAACGAAGGCCAATGAGTTTGATTACCCTTCTGGCGAAGAGAATGTTTACAAAAGCTATCAGGGGACGGGCGGTCTCCCGATCGGCAACATCTGGCGCCGGCTGCTCTTCTCCTTGCATTTTGGGCAGATCAACATTCTGCTTTCGGGTTACATCCAGCCCGAGAGCCGCATCATGATCCATCGTCGCATCCTGGACCGAGTGAGCCGGCTGGCGCCTTTCCTCAGTTACGACAGCGATCCTTATCTGGTGGTCTCGGACGACGGCTCGCTCAACTGGATACTGGATGCCTATACGACTTCGGCCCAATATCCTTATTCAGACCCGACGGAGAGCGCGGCGGGCGATTCATTCAACTACATTCGCAATTCGGTGAAGGCGACGGTGAACGCCTACAGCGGCCAGGTGCATTTTTACATCAGCGATCCCAGCGATCCGCTCATTCGGGCTTACGCGCGCATTTTCCCCGGTGTCTTCGAGCCTTTGTCATCCATGCCTTCTGATTTGCGCGCGCACATTCGCTACCCGGAGGATTTCTTCACCATTCAGGCCAGCAAGTACGCGGTGTTTCACATGACCGATCCGCGCGTGTTCTACAGCAAGGAGGACCTCTGGCGCGTGGCCAGCCGCACCGTGGGCGGCGAAGTGGCGCCCATGACCCCTTATTACACCATCATGAAGCTGCCCGAAGTTGGGAAGACGGAAGAATTTGTTTTGATGGTTCCCTTCACTCCCGCGCGCAAAAACAACATGATTGCCTGGATGGCGGCCCGATGCGACGGCTCGAATTACGGCAAGGTTCTGGTCTTTACATTTCCTAAAGAGAAGCTCATTTACGGGCCGCAACAGATTGAGTCGCGCATTGACCAGAACCCCAGCATTTCTCAGCAATTGACCTGGTGGAACCAGGGCGGCTCCAAGGTGATTCGAGGGACGCTGCTGGTCATTCCGGTGGAGAATGCGGTGCTCTATGTCGAGCCGCTTTATCTTGCTGCGCAGGCCGGCGCCGCCTTGCCGCAACTGAAGCGAGTCATTGTTGCCTATTCGGACGAGTTGGTGATGGAGCCGACGCTTGGCGAGGCGCTGGCGAAGATATTTGGTGGCGCCGTGGAAGAACCCGAAGGCGGAACGCCTTCCACGCCATCCGGCGCCGCAACAGCGCCCTCGAACGTGGCCAGGCCGCCCTCGCTGCCGCCGCATATTCAATCCTTGATTCAGCAGGCCAATGAGCACTACCGGCGCGCGCAGCAGGACCTGCGTCAGGGCAACTGGAATGGATACGGCCAGGAGATTCAGGCTCTTGGAAAGGCGCTGAAGGAAATGCAGACGAAATGATCCATCGAGCGGATATCATTGTTGTTGGAGCAGGACCGGCCGGTTCGACGGCAGCCAAACTTCTTGCCGATCGTGGATTCCACGTAGCCTTGTTGGACCGGGCTGTCTTCCCGCGTCACAAGACCTGCGCAAGCTGGATCAATCGCCTTGCCTTTGAGCGGTTCCCTTACCTTAAACCGAAGCTGAATGAATTGATCGAGTCGCCCTTTTTCGGCGTCGCATTCTTCGATTCTTTCTTGAAACGCTCGGCCCGCTATTTGGAAACCAGACCTTCGGGCTATCTCTCGTTGCGGACGAAGTTCGATGACGGCCTGCGGCGGATTGCCGTGGAAGCGGGAGCGGAATTCCATGGCGGATCGAGCGTGGTCGGCGTTGAGCAGGATGGCGCGGAAGTTCGGGCTTGCACGGCGAAGGGCGATGTCTTCTGCGGTCGCATCCTGATTGGCGCAGACGGCGCTTCCAGCCGCATAGCGATGAGCGCCGGATTGCGTCGCGGATGGGGCCGGAGCAACTACGTTATCTGCGGGAACGCCGATATCCCCTATGATGCTGCGAGAATCGAGCGCTTTTTTGGTTCAAGATTTCCTTTCCAGGTTTATCTCCAGTACCGGATGCTTTATGGTTACGGATGGATTTTCCCCAAACAGCATCATATCTGCGTTGGCCTTGGCGCCATGTTGGTTGATAATCGCCGCATCCGGCCGCTCTTTGCGAAATTCTTCTTCGACCTTAAAGAGCGCGGGCTCCTGCCTGAGGATCTGGAATTCACAGGCGCTCGATTTGACGTCGATCCCGTGGGCGCGGTTTACCACCTGAACGCGCTCACGCGAGGCCGCGTGGTTCTGATCGGGGATGCGGGAGGATTTGTTTCCGGCTCGACCGGCGAAGGGATTTATCCGGCCATGGTGAGCGCTGAAGTGGCCTGCAATATCATCCAGCAGGCGCTCTCAAGCGGCGCCGTGGAAACGAAACTGGTTGAGTTTAATCAGGCCTGGCGCCCCGAACTTGCCTCTTATCTCAAGCGCCTTCCCGGAGGCAATCAGGAAACGCGAACGCGCAATCGGATCAACTGGATTTTCCGCTCGACTCTCGCTGCCGGCGTCGCAGGCAGAACCTTCCTTTACGGCGAACAGCCTTCCGTGAAAACGTTGTTGTGTTCCCTCTGGAGCTCCTATCGATTCATGGGAGCCTCATCCCGCGTCCCAAAGCCTGGCACAACAATCACTGTGCTTGATTAATGCAATTGGGAGGAGCATGCTGAATGCAGTGCAGGCAAGCGGCGAGAGGGATGAAGCCGCTGCGAATTTGTTGACAATCCTTTGACATCCTTCCGATACAGCCGCTCTTCATCAAGGCATCCAATTGAAGTGTGACCCATTGTTGATTGAAGAATCCGTGCAGCCTGCTGCTTGGAGGAGCCGAGAAAAAAGACTTCTTCGCGGGGCTTGACGCTCCGGGCAGCCGGTTTTTAGAAAAAGTCAGGTCATCACTGGCAAAAAGATGATGATCTTTTCGGCCTTCTGCGCCGGCAAGGCGAGGCGCTCGGAACGTTCTTCAACAACTTTTGGCGCACGCGTGAAAAGGAGGCATCTATGAAAACCCATATCGGGCTTCGGCTCATGGGAATGATCTTTTTAGCTGTCACTGTCTCGGGAGCCGCTTTTGCTCAATACGGCGGCGGCACGACCGGAGGCATGACGGGATCGGGGGGCGGCGTTTACACGCCCCCGAAGGGCGGGTATAAGTCAAGCACCGGAATCGCCATCGGTGCGGGAGCAGCGGCGGGCGTCGGCCTTGCATACTACATGCTCCACAATCGGAAGTCAGTAGTCGGTTGCGTGGAAGAATCCGCCGGTGGAACGAAACTTCTGAATGAGAAAGACAAGACGACTTATGCCATCGATCCGGGCAATTTGAACCTCAAAGTTGGGGACCGGGTAAAATTAAGCGGCAAAAAACTGAAAAGCGATGCTGGGCAGCCCACGTTCGCGGCCAAGAAACTGGTCAAGGACTATGGCTCGTGCAGCGCGCAGGCGGCGCTGACGAAATCTGCAACTCCGTAAGCGACGAGAAGACTTGCCACCGAGAGCGCGGAGAATTCGGAGATCAAAAACCTCTGTGCTCTCGGTGGTAAAGCAGTATTTTAGATACGCGGTGGCGGGAACGTGATGGGTGACCGCTCGAAAGCGATTCGGACTGAAGAAAATCAACGACTTGGGATTGCTGTTTTATTCAGCTCTGAAAACCACTCCTGGCATTTCTCAGCAAAACTTGGAAAAACGCCGGCGTTTTTTACTGCAATGCCTGCCTCCTGTGCGCACAATCATTGACAGACAAGAGCAGGTTAGCAGGTTCCAAAAGCCCCGTGGGCGTATATTTTGTATGTTTTGTCTCATACGTATGAAATGTATCAAACGTATGCGAAAAGTTGGGATTTTTGCGAGTCTGAAGCGAAGACTCTTCAGACCCACGCAAGCTATTGCAGCGCTTGATTAATGCAATCAGGAGGCGCATGCTAAAAACAACGCAGGCATGCGGCGATAGGGATGAAACC
>DATGKJ010000241.1:0-19530 GCA_035294685.1 Terriglobia bacterium
CTTTTCTGATGCAGGTGGGCGTCCAGGGAGCCTGGGGGATTATTCCCGCTCATCTGAACGAGTTGGCGCCCGCCTCCGCTCGCAGTCTGCTTCCGGGATTGGCGTACCAGTTGGGGATTCTGATTGCCGCCCCTACCAACACTCTGGAGTATGCGCTCCGCGACCGCATGGGCTATGCGGGGGCCTTGGCCGGATTTGAAGTGTGCGTCATTATCCTTGGTCTGATTGCCGTGAATGTTGGCCAGGAACGCCGCGGCCAGGACTTCATGAAGGCTGGATGATCACGGCAGAATCTTTCGACGCAGACGATAAGCCAGCGCCAGGAGTCCGGTTCCGAACAAGGTGAGCGAGGTTGGCTCCGGAACGAGGCTGAAAGAGTTGTGAGGCCGGGTTTCTACTCTGGTGACAGCGCCGCTACAGTTTGCGTTGTCACTATAATTTGTAACTCTCAGTAGCTTTCAGCGATCAGCAAGAAAGTTCGGGGGCCGAAAAGCTGACCGCTGATTGCTCGTCAGGATTCTTCCTCGCCTTCGGCTCCGCAGAATGACAGGCTGCAACGGCTCCTTGAAACGGCAGAGCGGACGAGCTTTGCGGCAACCTGCTAAACCGGATTCCTTGATTCCACGACGGAGAGAGTCGAGGCTGGTTGCTGAGGAGTGTCATCCTCAGTCTTGGACGGCGCGGCGAGATCGGTTTGGCGCATTTTGTAGAGCAGCGCCTGATAGCTCAGGCCAAGGGCGCGGGCAGTTTCCTTGCGGTTCCAGTGATGGGCGTGCAGGGCTTGAAGAATGATTTTTCGCTCATGATCGCGGACGATCTGGCGCATGATCGCTTTGAAGGGGATCGTCTCTTCGTCAAAATTAATAGCGGGCGATCCGTCTCGGATTTGTTCCATCAAATCAGCGCCGATGGGTTCTTCCGACCCAAGCACCACGTAGCGTTTCACCAGGTTTTCCAGTTGGCGGATGTTTCCCGGCCAGGAATAATTCTGAAAAAGTCTCATCAGGTTCCGCGAAAACGGGACGGCATGAGCTCGATATTTCCGGTTATAGAGTTGAAGCAGATAATCAACCAGGATGGGAATATCCTGCGTTCTTTCCCGAAGCGGCGGCACGCGCAGGTGAATCACATTGATGCGATAAAAAAGATCCTGCCGAAACGCGCCGCCATCGACCAGATCCTGCAAATCGCGATTCGTGGAACAGATGAACCGCACCTCCACGGCTTGCTCCGCGGTGGCGCCGATCCTTACGAATCGCCCCTCCTGCAACAGTTGCAGAAGCTTGGCCTGAAGCTCAGCCTCCATCTCCGAAATTTCATCCAGAAAGAAGGTTCCGCCGTTCGCCGTCTCCACGCGCCCCGGCTTCACGCCCCAGGCGCCGGTGAAAGCTCCCTGCTCGTAGCCGAATAACTCGCTTTCCAGCAGGTTGCCGGGAATAGCCGGGCAGCTCACCTTTACAAAGGGGCCGTCCGCGCGCGCCGACCAGACGTGGGTGAGCCGGGCTAAAACGTCTTTCCCTGTCCCACTCTCGCCTTCGATGAGGACGGGCAAATCGGATTGAGCGACTTTTTCAATCTTCGCCCTCAGCGCCCGCATCGGCTCGGAGCAACCAAAGATGACGCGCTCGGGAGGCAGGTCGGCAATAAAAGAATTTCGGGAAGATAGTTTTTGAGCGGCAGGCACTCGCGCCCTTTCGTCTGACCAGAATTTAATTTATTTCATTCAGCAAACAGACCACCAAAATCTTTTTGAAAATCAGCGCGGGTGCGCGCAAGCGTCACTCGCGCCTAATTTATTTTCACTGCAACGAGTTACTCTTGCTGACGAGGAAGATGTCAGTCGGATGGCATTCCCGTCGAATATGGAACGCATGAAGAGTGAAAAAAGAATCTCTACAAATCATGTCATTTTTACATTTGCGCGCAACAGCCCCTGCAATCCCGTGTACCGCCCGCATAATAACTGCAACAAATGTTCCCATATACCACTATAACCCGATAAGCCGCTGAAAGTTTCTCTGTCGCAGGCGGAAATTATTGGGGATGACTCACTGCGTGTCACATGGACCTGTACTCACTTACTGATACAGAAATCACTTTGGGTGTCACCCGCGCGCAAGCGGGGGTCTATGGCTTGGATTCCCGCTTGCGCGGGAATGAGTGACATGAGTGATTTTCAAGATCGAGGGCCCATCACTCGGAGTCCAAACGCAACGCAAGCTCCATGTAGATGGCGCCGGTGATGGGGTTGTAGCGGTAAGGGTCGATGCGCCTGAAGCCGAGCGATTGGTAGAGCGCAATCGCTTCCTTCATGGAGGGCAGTGTGTCGAGCCTCATCTGTTGGTAGCCGATCTCGCGGGCTTCCTCGATTACGCGCAGGGCAAGAGCACGGCCCAATTGATGGCCGCGAAATATGGGACGGACGTAGAGCCGCTTCATTTCACAAAACTCGCCATCGATCTTTCGCAGCGCCGCGCAGCCTGCAACGCCGCTCTCGTTTTGCGCCAGAAGCAAGCGCCCCCAGGGCGGCGCATAGTCGCCGGGAAGGCCGGCAAGTTCCTGGTCAAAGCCCTGAAAGCAGAGGCTGAAATCGAGCGACGCGGCGTACTCCCGAAAAAGCTGGCGCGCTTCTTCGATTTCGCTGGCTGAATGCGCGTGGGTTATCTGGAACATGACCCGATTCACGTTACCCGCCTGGCGCGGGTAGAACGGCACCTGAAGCTGGATGGCACAGGCCATCACGTTTTGCGATGTCTTCATTTTAACGAAAAACCCGGAAGCTGCGTCAGCAGCTTCCGGGCCGGCGCTGATGAATCTGGAGGTTGAGGGGGTTATCGCCGGGCGCTGCGCAAGGGATGCGGAGGGTTGGGATGTTCAGGCCCTTCGTGCCGCTCATACTGCCGCTCGCGTTTTTGAAAGGCGTAGGGATGCTGCTTGATGTCTTCGCGAATCTCCGGGTGATTCTGCAAAAATTTTGCAAACCCGGGATGATTCTGCATGAATTGAGGATTATCCACCAGCTTAGGGTTCTTCCGTAACTGCTCGGCGAGTTCAGGATGACGGTCGAAATACCGGTCGGCGCGCGCTGCCTCAGCCCGCGAAACGTCTCCGCCATTCCTGAGGAACCGATTTTCGCGATTCATGAATTGCTGGGGATTTTCCTTGATTTCTTCATTCACTCCAGGGTGATTGTTCAGAAAATTCTGAAGATGGGGATGTTGCGCCAGGAATTGAGGGTCGTTGATGAGCGAGGGGTTCTGATTCAGTTGATGATGAACCCCGGGATGATTGTCCAGGTACTCGTCAAAATTCCTCAGCTCCCTGCGGTTGATGTCATTATCCTGCGGCGCGGGGGCCGGAGTAGCCGTTTGGGCAAGCGCCATGCCTCCAGCAGCAAGCAGGATCAGGCACAAGCTTAAAAACATTGAGAAACTCTGCCGTTCGATGCGGTCCATGATTTTCGCTGACATAAATCTCCTCCGAGGCTCCATTCAACGTTGTTCGAGAGTTTGTGTTATCGAGCCTCTTGCCCTGCTTAAACACAGGCGGTGAGGAAAAGTTGCGGCGTCCCATTGTCTTCCAAGATTAAAACCGGCATGAGGGGGAGCAAGGTAGCGGCTTTTTGATGCGCTCGTTGGCGAATAAGGCGCGAACTTCAAAGACAGAGGTTTGCGCTATTCGCTCGCTACCGGCTAAACATTTCGATCAGAGTGGCTGAGATGCTCTGTGCGGTTTTTGAGGGAACTCTGCCTAATTTTCGGACCAAACGTTGCCGATCTACCGCGCGAATCTGGTCCAGCGCGACCTGTCCTCGCTTGCCTTGAAAGGTGAGCGTCACCCGCGTTGGATAGGGGCTCGGCGTCAGAATGACAGGAACCCGAGGTTTGGCCGCATCGTTGGAACTGTCGGAAGGCCAGGGTATCGCCACAATGCAGGAGAGACTATAATGAAGCCATGGAAAGAGCAAAAACACTTGGCGAGCTGAAGAAGGCAAATTATCCCGGTCTGAGCGTCAAAGATGAAGTGCGCGCGAACCTCATCGGGATGCTCAAATCCGGAAAGACCATTTTCCCTGGCATTATTGGGTTTGATGATACGGTCGTTCCTCAGATCGAAAATGCAATCCTTTCCCGCCACAATTTCATCCTGCTCGGTCTGCGCGGCCAGGCCAAAAGCCGGATTCTGCGCACGCTGACGTTGCTGCTGGATGAAGAGATCCCTTTCGTTGCCGGTTGCGAGATCCATGACAATCCCTTAAGGCCCATCTGCCGCGCCTGCAAGGAACTGATCCGGGAAAAGGGCGATGCGACCCCGATTGATTATCTTCCCCGCGAGCAGCGCTATGTTGAGAAGCTGGCGACGCCGGATGTGACGATTGCGGATATGATCGGCGACGTGGACCCCATCAAAGCGGCCCGCGGCGGCCACGCGCTTTCAAGCGAGTTGACGATTCACTATGGGTTGCTCCCGCGCGCCAATCGAGGCATTTTCGCCATTAATGAACTGCCGGACCTGGCCGGGAAAATCCAGGTGGGTTTGTTCAACATCATGCAGGAAGGCGACGTTCAGATTAAAGGCTATCCCGTCCGCCTGCCGCTCGATGTGCTGCTGGTTTTCACGGCGAACCCTGAGGACTATACGGCGCGCGGCAAAATAATCACGCCGCTTAAAGACCGAATCGGTTCGGAAATCCGCACCCATTATCCCCAGACGCTTGAGCACGCCATCGCGATTACGCAGCAGGAGGCCTGGGTCCGGCGCAACGGCGACGCCCGCGTGGTGATCCCTCAGTTCATTCAGGAGGTGGTGGAAAGCATCGCGTTTGAGGCTCGCCAGGAGAAGAAGATCGACAAGCGCAGCGGCGTCAGCCAGCGCATGCCCATCACCTGCCTGGAGAATATGGTTTCGAACGCTGAGCGGCGCGCCCTGTTGAATCGCGAGGGCACAGTGGTGCCGAGGCTTTCTGATATCTATGCGGCGCTGCCCTCGCTGACCGGGAAGTTCGAACTGGAATATGAAGGCGAATTGCGCGGCGCCGACGCCATCGCGCGCGACATTATCCGGCAGTCGACAGCCAAAATCTTTCGGAAATATTATGAGGGCGTGCCGCTGCAGGGCATCGTCAAGTGGTTTGAGTTGGGAGGCAATCTGAAGATTCCGCAGGATGCGCCGGCGGAAGCCGTCTTTCCGCAATTCAAAAGAATCCAGGGGCTGCTGGAGAATATCGAACCGCTGGGGATCAAGTCCAAAGACGATAAGGCGCTTCAAGTTTCAGGCGCGGAATTTATTCTGGAGGGCCTCTACGCCACGAAAAAGATCAGCCGCAGCGAGGAACTGGGCTACCACGTTGAATCGCGTCACATTGAGACGCCTTCGGAAGAGGCTGGCCCTGCGACTCCTTCGCGGCGCAGGTCGTTGAACTGATGAGACCTGCAAATCACCGTGGCAACATTTTCTGTCGCGGCGCTGTCCGCAGCGCCGAAAAATCGCCGGTGGGGAACACCGGCGCTACAGCCGGGGCTGTCACTGTAATTTGCGGTTATCAATAAGCCGAAAGCTTTCAGGCAAGGATTCTTGGATGAAATACATCAAATACAGTCAATACATCGGCGACCCCTTCGAGGGACTCACTTCTGAAGACCTCCTTCAGTTGCTCCAGGACTTCCTGCTCGACAGCGGTTTCTACAGCCAGTTTTACGACTTTTATGAGATGGACCCGGAGCGCACGATGGAGCAACTCCATCAGGCGCTTCTTGAAGCCTTGCACGACAAGGGCATGATCCCCGAGGATCTGTTGAAAGAGTATCTGGAGAATTCCGAGGAGTATCAAAAATCCCGGCTGCATGAAATGATCAATCAGCTCCTCGATCGGCTCGCCCAGGAAGGCTACATCACCATTGAGCAGCCCCAGGCGCCGCAAGGCCAGGTTCGCGAGCAGCAACCTGGCATGGGGATGGACGGACGGGAAGGCAAGGTACGATTTGAAGTGACCGATAAGGCGCTCGACTTCCTGGGATTCAAGACACTGAAGGATTTATTGGCTTCGTTAGGCAAGTCAAGCTTTGGCCGTCACGATACGCGGGAACTGGCTACCGGAGTGGAATCCCATGGCTCGACGCGGCGGTATGAATTCGGGGACACGATGAATCTGGACGTGAATGCCACGCTGCTTTCCGCCATCCAGCGCGCGGGCCTCAAAATTCCTCTGGATTTGGATTATGACGACTTGCAAGTTCGTCAGTGCGAATATCAAAGCTCGTGTGCCACGGTCCTGATGCTGGATTGCAGCCACAGCATGATCCTTTATGGAGAAGACCGCTTCACGCCAGCCAAGAAAGTGGCCCTGGCGCTGACTCATCTCATCCGCACGCAATATCCCGGCGATACGCTGCACATGGTCCTGTTCCATGACTCGGCGGAAGAAATTCCTCTGGGCCAACTCGCCCGCGTGCAGGTGGGGCCTTACTACACAAATACGCGCGAGGGGCTGCGCCTTGCGCAGCGGATTCTCTCGCGCCAGAAAAAGGACATGCGCCAGATTATTATGATCACTGATGGCAAACCTTCGGCGCTGACCCTGGATGACGGCAAAATTTATAAAAACGCCTTTGGTTTGGACCCTCTCGTAGTTTCAGAAACCTTGCATGAAGTCGCCCGCTGCCGCCGGAACGGAATCCTCATCAACACCTTTATGCTGGCCTCGGATTACGGCCTGATCAATTTCGTTCAAAAAGTCACGGAAATTTGCCGCGGCAAGGCCTACTTCACCACCCCCTACACGCTGGGCCAGTATCTCCTGATGGATTACATGCAGAAAAAGGTGAAGCACATTCATTGAAGACACGCCTCAGTTCTGGACCGCGCATCAATGACTTGGCAAGCGAGGTTGATGACTAATACCACGACCACTCCCGCAGAAATTTCTTGACAACGGTAACGCCCTCCCAATAATCTAGACAACTTAGTATAGAATGCCTGTTTTCAGTAGGTTAATGCGAAATTGTCGCAGGAAATAAGCAGGCTCATTATTGCAATTTAGTCGCAACTCATGCCAATGGAGCGCTCTCAACGCCGCTTGCTGCTGGACGAAGTAGCCGCGAAGGGTTTTCGTCTTACTTCTCAGCGGAAGACGCTCATCCAGATCATTCAGCAGTCCCGGCAACACGTGGACGCAGCAACGCTTCTCGAATTGGCCCGCAAGCGCGATCCGCGCATCAATCGGGCGACCGTGTATCGAACGCTGGATCTCCTGAAAAAGCTCCAGTTGGTGGATGAGCTCGACCTGATGCACCTGACCGGTGAGAAGCACTATTACGAGGTGCGGCCTGACCGCCAGCACGTTCATCTGGCATGCTGCCGCTGTGGCCGCATTATGGAATTCAGCAGCGAGACTTTTGATCAGTTGCAAAGCGAGATTGCTGCGCAGACGGGCTTTGAGATTCAGGTGGCGCGTCTTGAGGTTGGGGGGAATTGCCCGGCGTGCGCCGAAGCCATGCATAGCGCAACTTCAGCCCCGGAAGAGGGCAAGGACGCGCTGAAAAGCAGCGTCGATTAACGCGAATCCCCACGGCCCACCTTGGGCGAGGTAACCGTGGGGATTCAGTGGTCGACAACCCGGAGGCTGACGACTACCCTCATTGTAGGGTTGTCAGCCACGGTCTTTCAACGAGAAAGGAGAACCATGGCAAAAAGACAATCCTACGTGGGGCGGCTGCTCCTGGTGAGCAGCCTGGCCTGCCTCGTTTGGAGCGCATTTCCCCGATCCGCGAAAGCTGACAAGCCGTACTTCGTCACGTACGACGACGAGATGGAGGAACCGGGAAATCTCGAAATATCCTTGAACCCTGTGCTGGGCCTTCCGCACAGCGCGCCCAATTTCCTCGGCGGCTGGACAGAATTTGAATATGGGGCCACAGGCTGGTGGACGACCGAATTTTATCTGGACGCGCAGACCACCCGCGGCCAGGGCGGACTCTTCACCGGTTACCGCTGGGAAAACCGTTTCCATCCGCTTGCAGACGAGCACTGGATCAATCCCGTGCTCTATGTGGAGTTCGAGAACATCAATGGCGCGGACAAGGCGCTGGCCGAGATTGTGAACCACGATTCCGTGGATAACCTTGCGGAACTCAACCATGAAGCGCGCGCCGAGAAGGAGCGCGAGATTGAAACCAAACTCATCTTGTCCAGCAACTACAGAGGCTGGAACTTTTCCGAGAATTTTATTGGCGAAAAAAACCTGGCCCACGAGCCTTGGGAGTTCGGTTACGCGGTGGGAGCAAGCCGGCCGCTTGCGCTGGCGGCTTCTCCGCATGCCTGCGGTTTTTGCCGCGAAAACCTCCGGGCGGGCGCGGAGATTTATGGTGGATTGGGAACCTGGAACGAATTCGGATTCCGCGGAACCGCGCACTATCTCGGGCCATTGCTCGATTGGGATCTTCCGGGAGGGACCAGCCTTCGAATCTCGCCCACCTTCGGATTAAACAGGAACAGCGCCCGTTTCCTCATTCGCTTCGGCGTTTCCTATGAAATTCCCCGCTTCGACCGTATCATTCGGAGGTGGTTCTGATGAATTCAGCGATTCTTCGCCAGTGGAAGACGAAGGGATGGGTTTGCCTGGCGGTCTTCGCAGGCATAACATTTCTGCTTGCTGCTTCATGGACTGTGGCAGCAGGAAAATCAAAAGAAGAAGGACCAGCGGCGCGATTGAGCGAAGCGCCGCTCTCCGCGCAATCATTGCGAAACCCGTTCGCGGGAGATGAAAAAGCCGCAGCCGCTGGCCATAAGCTCTTTGAGCAACATTGCGCTTCATGTCATGGTGCGGACGGTCGCGGGCTGGGTCACGCCGCCAATCTCCACGCGCCCGCCGTCCAGAACGCGCCAGCCGGCGTTTTATTCTGGGCCTTGCGAAACGGCAGAATCCGCAAAGGAATGCCCTCATGGTCGCACTTGCCCGACGAGCAGCTTTGGCAATTGGTGACCTATCTGAAAACGCTGAAAGATGAGCGGTGAGGAATCTTTAAATCAGGAAGGAGGATCAGGTGAGAATCACCCACCCGATCCTCCGTTCTCTCTGGAGGAGAGCCTAGTCGGGCTAACTTTACACATCCACACTCATGACTATATGGGGAGGGAAATGCCGTTGGCCGCGCCTGATAGAGTTTCGATTGAGATTACGGCAACCTCATCTCATCCAAGCGAAGCCTGATAGCTTCTGAATCTGGCTTGGCAGCGCGTTAATTGAAGCTGCGCTCCAGACCAAACCCATCGGCCGACGACAAAAGCAGACTTCAAAACCGGAAACTGATGACAACGAGGGGAAGAATCTGGTCATTGAACCGTATTTCGGACTGAAGAGAAAAGAGGTCTTCCTCGACAGGTTTTACACTCCCAAGTGTTTCCGCGTGACGGTGGTTACCCCCTTCCGATCCCCCTCCATTTAAACTGGGGCTATTGCTGCGGCCCCATCCGGTTTCTACGCTCTCATTTCCGCACAATCATAGAATCGGCTCAATGCACGAGGGGTGATTTTTGGATGACTTGGAGATGATTCACTAACTCTTTATATTCCATAGAGTTGAGACTGTGATATAGTTTTGAATAGCTAAGTTATCGTTCCCTTTTGAAAGGTATTTTTGAGGGTAATGAGCATAAGCGGTTCGAAAGACCGGCTCGCTATCGTGCGCTTCAGCGTCTTTGAGTTCAATCCGCGTATCGGTGAGTTGCGTCGTCGCGGATTCAGGGTGAAATTTCACGGGCAGCCCGTTCAGTTGTTGACCTTGCTTCTGGAACGACCGGGCGAAATCGTGACGCGAGAGGAAATGCGCGCCCGGCTGTGGCCTGAGGATACGTTCGTTGATTTCGAGCATAGCTTAAACACAGCCATCAAAAAGCTGCGCCAGACGCTGGGCGATTCCGCCGCCCAGCCCCGGTTTATTGAGACCTGCGCCCGGCAAGGTTACCGCTTCATCGCCCCGATCGAATTGATGGAGCCGCCGCACACTCCCGCCGCGAGCAATCATCTGACGAGCGGGAATGGTCATTCTGAAACTGAGGTTACAACTCAAGCCTCACCAGCCGTTGAGGCCGCCGCGATCGAACCGGTCGTCGTTCCCCCCAGGCGTAAAACCGCCTGGTTTCCGGGAATCTGGATTTTGATGGTGGCAGCGTTGGCTCTCTTCGCGGTCCTTCACAGGCGATCCCACACCAGCCCGTCATACCCATGGAAACTCACCCTCCTGACCTCGGGCGAAGACAATCCCTCAGACCCTGCGATTTCGCCGGATGGCAAGATGCTGGCTTACGTGGCCAATGCAGGTGAAGGGCAAAGACGAATCTATGTGCGACGTGTCGCCGGCGGCAGGAAACTGCGGCTGACTTTGCAGGAAAATGTGCGGGAGGCTGAGCCGGTCTTCTCGCCGGATAGTGAGCGAATCGCCTATACGCGCTTCGTCGCTCCATTCAACGTTCCCGAAATCTGCATTACGCCCGCGCTCGGCGGCGACGTAACTCCCGTGATCAGCGCCGCCCGTTATCCGGCATGGTCTCCGGATGGCAGCCGGCTGGCCTTCATTCTTGAACGGCCGGGTGAACCTCAGCAGTTAGCCACAGCAACGATTGAAGGCGGAGACCTGCGCATCCTTCTTGCCGAAGATAGTGTCTATCCATTTCTGCGTTATCCCTCGTGGTCTCCAGACGGGCTCTGGATTGCTGTTGAGCGCAGCATGGGCGGGGCGAGCGGCGAGATTTGGCTTGTGCCAAGCCAGGGTGGGTCACCTCAACGGCTCGAATCCACTCGATCCGGCGTATCGGAGCATCACCCGGTGTTTACCTGGGATGGTAAAGGGGTGATCTATTCCTCAAACCGCGCCGGCGCCACAGACCTTTGGCGTCATTCGATTCAAGATGGCGCGGATGAGCATCTTACGCAGGGTCCTAATCCCGATGGATGGCCGAGCGTCAGCCGAGATGGAAACGTGGCCTTTCTCAATTCTGATTGGAAGGATCAACTCTTTATTCGCCGGCTCGATACCGGCGCCACGCTCAACATCCTCAACCACGCGCCCTTCTTATGGGCGCCGGCTATCTCTCCCGATGGCAGGGAGATTGCCTTTAGCCGCGCCGAAGATAACGGCCTGTGGCGGATATGGGTGGTTGGAACGACCGAGGGCGCAAAGGCGCGTCCGCTTTCTTCCGGCAACGCCCCGCAAATTTACGGTCGCTTCAGCACGGATGGGAAATGGATCACCTACTTTACCTGGGTTCCGGGCGCCAGCCGCATCTGGCGGATTCCACGCCTTGGCGGGCCTCCCGAACCCCTCACGCCCGGCAATGAAGATGCCGCCTATGGCGATCTTTCGCCGGATGGCCGCCTGCTGGCTTTTGCCCGGACTGAAACCCAGATCGCGCGTATCGCAGTGATTCCCGTCGAGGGCGGACCGGAAAGGCGACTGACGGATTCTCCCTCCACCGTGCCACGCTGGTCGCCCGACGGACGATGGATTGCCTTCAGCCCAGATCGCGGTTATGAAGGGGGTGTTTTTATCATCCGGTCCGACGGGAGCGGGCTCAGGCGGCTGACCCCTTCGGGCGGCTGGCCTGTGTGGTTTCCGGACGGCAAGCGGGTTGCCTTTCGCGCGCTTCGTCCGGATGGAACGCAACAGATCGAGTTGGTTCATCTGGAAAGCGGCAAGGTCGAGCCTTGGAGCGGCATCGAATTTTCGGGCGACAACTACCCCTTCGATTTCTCGCGGGATGGCAAGCTTATGGCCTATACCAACGGCGTGATCCTGTCATCCGGAATCTGGCTCCTCAATGCCCCGCATTAGCGGACAATGTGGCGGTGTCTTCTGCGATCCTGCTTGCTCCAAAGACGACTAATCGTCTACGATAAATTTATCCTTCATTTATGCCGAATTCCGATTCATCATTCACCCGCCCGATTGTGGACGCCCTGGGCCGCCCATTGCGCAGCCTTCGCATCTCGGTGACAGACCGCTGCAATCTGCGATGCCACTACTGCATGCCGGAAGATGAATACGTCTGGCTGCAACGGGAGGAAATCCTGAAGTTTGAAGAAATCAGCGAACTCGCGGGCATTTTTGCGGCGTTAGGGGTCAACAAAATCCGCCTGACCGGAGGCGAGCCGCTGCTGCGCCACGACCTGAGCGCCTTGATCCGATTGCTGGCGCAGAAGGAAGGGATTCAGGATCTCGCTCTCACCACGAACGGCGTGCTGCTTCGCCGCCATGCGAAAGATCTCCGCGCCGCAGGGTTGCAGCGCATCACCGTTAGCCTGGATACGCTGCGCCCGGAACGGTTTCAGACTTTGACGCGCAGCGTAGCGCACTCTGCCGTGCTCGACGGCATTCAGGCGGCGCGCGAGGCGGGGTTTAACAATATGAAAGTCAATGCCGTCATCATGCGTGGCTTCAATGAGGATGAGCTTACGGACCTGATTCAGTTTGGGCGGCAAATCGGCGGGGAAATTCGCTTTATCGAATATATGGATGTGGGAGGCGCCACGCGCTGGTCGATGGATAAGGTCGTGACGCGGGCGGAAATGCTCGAAGCGCTGGAGCGCCGGTTCGGAGCGATTCGTCCGGTGGTTGACGATTCAGACGGGAGCGCGGAAATCCGCTCGAAAGCCCCGGCGGATGAGTTTGAGTTTCAGGATGGCGTTCGCTTTGGGATTATCTCTTCCACCAGCCAGCCATTTTGCCGCAGTTGCAATCGCAGCCGTTTGACGCCCGACGGCGCCTGGTTCCTTTGTCTTTACGCCTCGCAAGGCATCGACTTGAAGAAGCTCTTGCGAAACGGCGCGCCCCATGAAGTCATTGCGGAGACCATCCGGCAAGCCTGGACAGGACGGCGAGACCGCGGGGCGGAAGAGCGCAAGCTGCTCAACGCGCGCGGCGTTCTCTTTCCGGTTGAGGAGCTTCGCAAAGACCCGCGCCGAGAGATGCACACGCGCGGCGGGTGAGAGTTGGCCGTTCGGTAAGCCGGATGCGCCCTCAACGGCGTCGCCGGTTGCGGCTTCAGGTTAAAATCATAGAGAGAAGCGCAGCTCGCATCCGTCAGCGCTGTACCGGGAATCGAGATTGCAAAATATGAGTGAAAAATATTTCAATCGTGAGGAGGCCGAGGAACTCCTTCCCATCATCCGGCGATCCCTGGAAAAGGCTCGTGAGCAGAAGCGGTCGCTCGACAATCTGGACCAGGAGTTGGCGGCTGCGGCGGCGCGCATCATGATGCTGGGCGGATCGATTCCACCCTATCAGGAATTGATCCGCAAGAAAGGCGAGCGCGAGCAATCGGTGGCGCGGATTGAAGAAGTGGTGAATCGCATCCAGGAGACTGGGTGCATTGTGAAGGATTTGGACGCCGGGCTGGTGGATTTTCCGACGCTTCGAGACGGCCGGGAAGTGTACCTGTGCTGGAAACTAGGCGAGAACCGGATCGAATACTGGCACGGCATTGACGAGGGCTTTGCCGGCCGCAAACCGCTCGATGAGAAAGCCGAGGAGGATGATGCCTCAGGCTCTTCAACCATTCAGTAGGCCCGGCTGAGAGCTCTATTTGACTCTCCTTCTATGATGTTAATCCTGAAATTCTTTTCGAGCCGGCAGGATTTCCTGTGAATCCGCGATATCCCGCCGCTTTTTGAAATCTGGAATTTGGAATTCGGCTTTGTTTACGGCTACGCCGCGCTGTGAGTCTCTTCCTCTGCGCGCGGACTCGGACGCCGTCCGTCCCATGCTGTCCAATTCGCGCTATTTGCCACCTGCCTGCTCGTCACTAGCGCTGCCATGAGATCGATCTTTGTCGCTCGGCGAGCGGGAAAATGTGTGTGGGCAATCCAGGCCAGATGTGGGTGAAGGGCCGGGGCAAGAAGCGCGTGCTACGTGCGTGTTTCAGCGTGGTGCCGAACGTCGATGCCTTCCACCAGGAAGAGAACATCCTCGGCGATATTGGTGGCGTGATCCGCAATGCGTTCGAGGCTGCGAGCCACAAAGATCAGGTTCAGGGCGGGCGGGATCCTTTGCGGATTCTCCTCCATGAAGCGCACCATTTCGTTGTAGATTCCGTTTCGCAAATCATCCACGGCATCATCGGAAATCAGCACGCTTCGAGCCAGGTCCGAATCCTTCTTCACGAAGGCGTCCAGCGATTTCCGGACCATGGATTCCACCAGGTTCGCCATGTAAGGAATATCCACCAGCGCGTTCACCGGCGCCTCATGCATCAGGTTAAGCGCTCGTTCGGCAATGCTGACCGCCAGATCGCCCATCCGTTCGAGGTCGTTATTGATCTTGATAGCGGAGGTGATAAAGCGCAGATCGGTGGCGACAGGCTGTTCAAGGGCCAGCAGACGCACGGCCATATCATCAATCTCAATTTCCATCTGGTTTACGCGCGATTCATTTTCAAGGACCTGATGGGCGAGATTCTCATCCTTTTCCACCAGCGCGTGCACGCTGCGGTAGATGGCGGATTCCACCAGCCCGCTCATCTCCAGAAGCCGCTTGCGAAGTTCATCCAATCGCTCTTCAAAATGACGCAAAATAACTCCTTCCTCCAGCCGCTCGCGGAGGCGCTATCCGAAGCGGCCTGTGATGTAATCCTCGGTTTCCTTGCGCAGCGGCTTCTTGAACAGAATGTCGGTTTCATTGAACTCAATCAGCTTGCCGAGAAGGAAAAATCCCGTATGGGTTGAAACGCGCGCAGCCTGCTGCATGCTGTGCGTCACAATCAGAATCGTGCAGTATTCCTTGAGCGTGAACATCAGGTCTTCGATTTTGGCGGTGGCGATGGGGTCGAGCGCCGAACAAGGCTCATCCAGAAGCAACACTTCAGGGTTCACCGCAAGAGCCCGCGCAATGCAGAGACGTTGCTGCTGGCCGCCTGAAAGCGCCAGAGCGGATTTCCCAAGCTGATCTTTCACTTCATCCCACAGCGCGGCCCGCCGCAAACTCGCCTCCACCGCATCAGCCAGGGCTGCGCCGCGATACCCGCCATTTACGCGCAAACCGTAGGCCACGTTGTCGAAAATGGTCTTGGGAAAGGGATTGGGCTTCTGGAACACCATCCCCACGCGTCGCCTGAGCGTGACAAGGTCCATCGAGAAGATGTCTTCGTCACCCAGCAGGATTTCGCCCTCCACCCGCGTATGGCGAATCGTTTCGCTCATTCGGTTCAGCGTGCGCAGAAAAGTGGACTTGCCGCAACCGGAGGGGCCGATGAGCGCTGTGATCTGATTCTGCGGGATTGCGAGTGAAATGTCGTGGAGCGCCTGGACGGCGCCGTAATAGAAGTTCAGATGCGAGACCCGGAACTTGGGTTCAAAACTTCGCAGCAGCCGCCCGGTGATCTGTTCCCCGCGGTTGGCCTCGCTCCTCATCGACGAAAGATTGGTGACTGCGCCCATACGTTATCCTCGCTGGACCGAGTGCCGGCGTGAAAGAATTACGCGCGCTCCAATGTTAACAAGAAGCACCAGAGCCAGCAACACAAACCCTGCCGCCCAGGCCTGTTGCCGCCAGCTTCTGTAAGGCGAGATGGCATAGGTGTAGATCATGACCGGCAGCGAGGCGATGGGCTGGCTCCAGCCGGGACTCCAATAACGGTTGCTGAAGCTGGTGAAGAGCAGCGGAGCCGTCTCGCCAGCCACGCGCGCGAGGCTCAGCAACACTCCGGTGGCGATGCCCCGGAACGCCGCCGGAATCACCACCGTGGCCACCCCTCTCCATCTGCTTGCGCCCAGGGCCAGCGCGCCTTCAAGCAGGGTTCCGGGAACTGCGCGCAGAAATTCCTCGGTGCTCCGAACGACGATGGGAATCAGCATGACGCCCAGCGCCAGGCCTCCGGCCAGCGCTGAAAAATGACCCATGGGGAGCACCACAATCGTGTAAATAAAGATGCCCATGACAATGGAAGGAACGCCGTTCAGCAAGTCGGTGGTATAACGGATCATGAACGAAAACGTCCGGCCGCCGAATTCTGCCAGGTAAATTCCCGCCATCAGGCCGACCGGAACTCCAGTGACCACCGCCACCAGAAGCAGCTTGCCGCTGCCCACGATGGCGTTCGCCATGCCGCCTCCGGCCTCGCCGACGGGCTTCGGGAGTTGAGTAAGAAACGACCAACTCAGGTCATGCCAGCCTTTCACGGCAAGGTAGGCCAGAATCAGGACCAGCACGGAGACGGTCACGAGGGCGCAGAGGCCCGTGACGCCCAGCATCAGCACACTCACCGTCTTTCGCCAGATCGAGCGGTATCGCATCAGTGCGCCGTCCCCTTTCTGGTGGTCGCCAGAATCAGCAGCCGCGCCAGACCGTTCAGGATGATGGTCAGGATGAAAAGCACCAGCCCAAGCGCGATCAGAGACTGAAGATAAGCCGGCCCCGTCGCCTCAGTGAATTCGTTGGCAATCACCGCCGCAATGGAATATCCGGGAGCAAAGAGCGACGCGCTGATCTGGGGAGTGTTCCCGATCACCATCGTGACCGCCATCGTTTCCCCGAGGGCGCGAGCCAGGGCCAGAAAGATGGAGCCCAGAATGCCAGCGCGGGCGTAAGGAACCACCACCTGCCAGGTGGATTCCCAGCGCGTGGCGCCCACGGCCAGCGCCGCCTCGCGCTGCTCGCTCGGCACGGCCAGCAGCACTTCGCGCGAAATCGACAGAATGAAGGGAACAATCATGATGGCCAGCACGAGCCCCGCGGCAAGAAAACCGACGCCGTAGATGGGGCCTTGAAAGAGCGGTAGAAATCCCAGGTGCTTTTGCAGGAAAGGATCGACGGGATCGCGCAGCAGCGGGACGACGATGAAGATGCCCAGCAATCCGTAGATGACGCTTGGAACGGCCGCCAGAAGCTCCACGACGAATGTGAGGCCGTCGGAAATTTGCGTGGGCGCGAATTCAGCCAGAAAGATGGCGCCGCCCACGCCCAGCGGAACCGCAATCAGGAGGGCGATCGCCGAGGTGACCAGAGTCCCGTAAATGAAAGGCAAAGCCCCGAAATGCTCGAAGACGGGATCCCACGCGCGCGAAACGAGAAAATGCCAGCCGAAGCGCTGACGCGGAATGGTGGAGTGGATATAAAGCTCGTAAACCAGCAGGCAGGTGATCAGAAAAATGAAAAGAGCAAAGATCAGCGTAATCAGATGAGCGACCTCATCGCCGCTTCGGAGCCGCTTCAAAAAGACGCGCGCCCGCCCGGGACCCTGCGGACGAGCGGCCTGAGTGACTGTGCCCGCAAAAGTTGCCATGCTATTGGATTTCGGCGAGCTGTTTCATTTCAATGTTCACCACGGCCGGGGGAAGCGGCGCATAAGAAAGCGCTTCCGTATATTTCTGGCCGTCCGTCATCATCCAATGCAGGAAATCTTTGATGGTGTCTCGTTTCAACGTATCGGGAATTTGGGTAGGAATCAACAAGTAGGTGAAACTGCAAATGGGATAGGCGTCGCGGCCCGGCGCGTTGGTGATTGAGACGCGGATGTCCTGGGCCATCTGCTCCGCAGCCCCTTGAGCCGCGGCGGTGACGCTATCGAGAGTGGCCTTGATGAACTCGCCGGAAGAATTGCGAATCGTGCCGTAAGGCAGGTGGTTCTGCAAGGCGTAGATCAACTCGACATATCCCAGCGAGTAGGGCGTCTGTTCTATCAGACCGGATACCCCTTCATTTCCCTTGCCACCCAACCCCACGGGCCAGTTCACCGCCGTGTTGCTGCCCACTTTGGCCTTCCACTCCGGGCTGACTTTGGAGAGATAATCCGTCCAGACAAAGGTCGTGCCACTGCCGTCGGAGCGGTGCACCACAATGATCTTCTGATTGGGCAGTTTGACTCCAGGGTTCGGCTGGGCGAGCGTGGGGTCGTCCCACCGGGTAATCTTACCCAGATAAATTCCTGCCAGAGCCTCCGGCGTGAATTTGAGCGCCTCCGTCACGCCCGGAAGATTGTAAGTGGGAACGATGGCGCCAAGCACGGTGGGAAAATGGAGAATTTTCACTTTGAACGTGCTGAGCAGTTGATCGTTCAGGGGCATGTCGGATGCGCCGAAATCCACCGTGCCTGCGCGGAGTTGCTCAATGCCGCCGCCTGAGCCGATGGACTGGTAGTTGATCTCAATCGTGGGATGCATCTGATGATAAACGTCAAACCACTTGGAATAAATGGGGTAGGGGAACGTAGCTCCCGCAATGTTGATGAGGGTTACGTGGCCCGCCCCACGCTCGTTCGTGGCGGTGTGACTACAGGAAATCAGCGATAGGCATATAAGAACTACAGCCGCTAAGATTATCCCCCCGCTATGTGTTGAGCTTTTCACCGAAACGAGATCCCCCTGTATTGGATTCAAAGTTCTATACTTGGCTTACTTTGTTACACACAGGTTAAAAGGGGGTGAATTTGAGTTACGATGAAATAAGTTCAGGAAGAAGAGCCATTATTCTCAAGTTTAGCAGGTTGCTAAACCCCCGAACTGTGTCATTCCGAAGCCCTTCGTCTGTCATTCTGACGCCGAGCGCAGCGAGGCGGAAGAATCCCTGTATTTCCGCTCAAAATAAAACTCCACGAGGAATCTGAACGGCAGTGATGAATGACGGGCAAAAGCAACCAGAACCTCTATTGATTCTTTGCTCGCCACTTGTCACTCATCACTGTTTCTTTGACTCCTCGGAATGATAGGCTGCAAGAGCTTTTCAGCAACCTGTTGAATGCCCTATTGGGGTTGCCGCGCGTTGGATACTTCGAATAAGCTGCGAGGATTCTTTTTGACCGCTCTTTCCAGGCCCCATAAGGCGGAGTCCTGTCGTTCCGCTTTAAGCTCCGCAAACGATTTGGTGTTGGTGCCGCCACAGCGCGGGCATTTTTGCCACGGCCGGCCCAGGATTAAAACCTTGGGAGCCAGAGAGTGAAAGATAGCCTTGGTCTCATCATGGTTATTGTCTCCAAGACACGTGTAGCAGATGAACCAGTGTTCGCGATCCAGTTTCCTGAATAAACTCGACAATGCCATGAGCTATGATCCTCTGTGAAAATTTACTTTCCATTATGGGTGAGTGGAAGATGCTTTTTCAAGGCCATGGATAGCAGCCTGGCATGAACTTATCCCAGCAACCTACATTTTCACGTCCATGCCGCAAGGCCGTACCTCCTGGACCAAGCTTCGAGTTTGTAAACAATGCTAAGAGAGCGTATGATTTGGGGTTAAAGATACCGCGCGCATGCGCCCGGAGGGGCCCCTTCGCGTTCAGGCCCTCACATTCGTATCACCATCATTGATTCTTGATCCCGCTTGACCAAGGAGTTGCTGAAGCATGAGACCCCTTTATCGTGTGCTGATGATCGCCGCTGTTTTCGTGTGTCCTTTCGCGCTGCGAGCGCAGGCCGGCCCCACCATCACGCTCAACGTGGATGCCACCCAGGCTCCGATGAAGATCGTCCATACCCACATGGTCATGCCCGTCCATGCGGGCGAATTGACGCTTTATTATCCCAAATGGATTCCGGGTGAGCATGCGC
>DATGKJ010000242.1:0-3432 GCA_035294685.1 Terriglobia bacterium
TCGTCAGACCAGCCGCGAGTTTCCCAATAGCCCAGATAAGGCCGGTTCACAAATCGAATGCGGGTGATCCATTTTGGCTGCTTCATGCCGAATTTTCCGGGAATAAAGATGCGCGCGGGATATCCGTGGACCGGCGGCAAGGGGTCGCCATTCATGCGATAGGCCAGAAAGTTGTATTCATTCCAGATGCGCTCAATCGGATGGCCTGTGGAGTAACCATCGGCGGCTTCTATGATCACGTGCGAGGCGTCTTGGGCGGGTTGGGCGCGTTCGAGCAGGGGCTTTAATGGCGTGCTGGTCCATTGCGCGTTGCCAATGGCGTTGCCGCCAATGGGATTGGAGATGCATTCCAGCGTCAGAATTCGTTCAATGCGGGGCAAAGCAAGCAACTGATCGTAGGTGATTTCGATGGGATGGGCTACGAGTCCGCCAATTCTTAATCGCCAGGAGGAGGCTTCAACCCGGGGCGTGTCTCCCTTGCTGGTGATATAGAACTGATCGTTGGGCGTGATGGCCGCCAGCGCCGCTTTGGCGCCATATCGGGCGTACTGTTTCACCGAAAAATCCCGCGAGGGGTCGGCGAGTTGATTCATGTATTCGCTGGTATAGATATATTCCGCAAGGCCCACGCCGCCCGCGATAGCTCCGATAACGAATTTCCTGCGATTCATAGGCTCATACATGAGATGCACAAAAGCGGCTTAAGGTCATATGATGAGAAATTAGATTGCCCGGCGCGATGATTCGCTACGGCGTCCACGGAGCCGTCATTTCCGGGCAAGCGGAAATCCACGGCTGATAAGCGGCGGGGACGCTGGATTCCAGCCTACGCGGGAATGACAGCTTTCGGCCTGAAAGCCTGCTGCTGAATTCCTCAAAAACCTCATGCCGGATTGCGACAAACTCTTACAGGCTGCGGAGAGATTGCACGAGCATCTGAAGTGCTCATTCCTGCGACGCGGCTTGCTGGAAGGCCCGGATGCAGGCGTGCGCTTCAATTTGCGCGCCTGGCGATTTCTGAAGAGCGCGCTCAGCGCGATTCCCTGGCATGACGATTACATTTTCATGCAGACGCAGGGTTATTGGGTTCTTGCAAACTGGATGCTCTACGATGTGACCGGCAAGGAGAGTTATCGCGAACTCGCGCTTCAGGCAGCAGAGGCGATCCTGCAATTGCAGACTTCAGAAGGGTATTGGCGCTATCCTCTGCCGGAACGAAAGCATCTGATTGCGACGGTTGAAGGCAATTGGGGAGCAACAGGTTTGCTGGCAACTTACTCGCGGACGGGAGAGCGGAAATTTCTTGAGTCGGCCCTCCGCTGGCACAGATTCTTGATCGAACGCATTGGATTTCAGCCGCACGGTGGCGGCGAAGCTGTCAACTACTTTGATCGTCCTCGCGGAAAAGTTCCCAACAACTCGGTCGAGACAGCATGGCTCTTTCTAAGGCTCTGGAAGGTTGCCGGCGATGAAAGATGTCTTGCGCACGTTGCGGAGATGCTTCAGTTTCTGGCAGACGTTCAACTGCCCACGGGAGAGTTGCCCTATGTCGTTGAGAGCCCGTTTGAGCATGGTTGTGAACATTACCTTTGTTTTCAGTACAATGCCTTTCAGTTGATGAAGCTTGCCTGGTCTGCCGAAATGGATCCCACTGGCGGAGCGCGAAAGCTTCTGCCGCCGCTTGCGGCGTTTCTTGAAAAGGGCGTCACGTTGTCGGGGGCGAGCGCCGCTGATTGCTTCCACGCGCTGCCTGAAGTGGATTACTATACGGCGGCTCTGGGCGCGGCCCTTTATGAAGCCGCGCGGCTGGGCGTTTCCGGGAATGCCGAAAGGCTCAGCGAGCGTTGTTACGAGCGGATGCTGGCCCGGCAGCGCGCGGATGGCAGTTTCGTTTATTCGGAAGGGGATTATGGCTGTTTGCGCGACAGTCGCTCTTATCCTCGACCGGAAGCGATGGCCCTGTTTCATCTGCTGCTGCCTTGCGCGGGTCCAAATTCCCGCGCGCTGTTTGCGATTTGAGAAGCCGGCAGAAGTTTGCGTTGATTAACCATGTGCGGAATCTGCGGAGTGTATAACTTTGGAAGCCGCGTGTCGGCGGATTCGGCGCGGCTGAAGCGCGCCGCTGACGCCATGGCGCATCGCGGCCCCGATGACCAGGGATTTTACATTGATCAGGAACTGGGACTGGGGAATCGACGGCTCAGCATTATCGATCTTCCCGGTGGGCATCAGCCGCTTTCGAATGAAGATGCCTCGCTTTGGATCACTTTTAACGGCGAGATTTACAACTATCGTGAGTTGAGATCGAAGCTGATCAACAAAGGACATCAATTCCGCACCGCGTCAGACACCGAAGTGATCCTGCATCTTTACGAAGATCGCGGAGTGGAATCCCTCGAAGAACTGCGAGGCATGTTCGCCTTTGCCCTGTGGAATTCCCGCGAGCGGCGATTGTTTCTGGCGCGCGACCGCCTGGGCATCAAGCCGCTTTTTTACTTTGCTTCCAGGGAAGGCATCATCTTTGCCTCGGAGTTGCGGGCGCTTCGTGAGCTTGCGACCAGGCGTTTTGAAGTGGACCCGCAGGCAGTCTACGATTTCTTTGCCTTTCGCTACGTTCCTGCCCCGAATACTCTTTATCAAGACGTTCAAAAGCTTCTCCCTGGACATTATCTTTTAGCCGATTCCCGGGGAATCAAGACGCAAGCCTATTGGGACGTGCCGAACGAGCCGGAAAGCGAGCAATCCCCGGAGAAACTTGCGGACGAGATGCTTGATTGCCTGCGGGAGTCCGTTCGTCTGAGGCTGATTGCGGACGTTCCATTGGGGGCTTTCCTGAGCGGCGGGATCGATTCAGGCGCTGTGGTCGCCCTGATGTCGGAACTGGGCGCGCGGCCTTTGCGAACATTTTCCGTGGGTTTCGAGGAGCCGGGTTACAGCGAGCTTCCCTGGGCGCGCGCCGTGGCCAGGCAGTTTGAGACCGAACATCAGGAACTGGCGGTCAAGGCGGATGATTTGAAAGCCGAGTTGCCGCGCCTGATTTCTCTGCGCGAGGAACCGCTTGCCGAACCCACTGACGTGGCGCTTTATCGCGTGTCCTGCCTTGCGGCGCAAAGCGTCAAAGTGGTTCTGGCGGGAGAGGGCGGGGACGAGATTTTCGCCGGGTATCCGAAATACGCCGCCGAACGGCTGGCCGGCGTCGCGGCTCTTCTGCCCTCTGGCTTGGTGCGAAAAGTGGTGCGATGGCTGCCTTACAGCCAACGCCGGGCGCAGACGGCCCTTGAATCGCTTTCGATTCACGAAGAGGCTGCGCGCGCCGCAAATTGGTTTGCCTCGTTCTCGCGGCAAGAGCAGGCGGCGCTCTTCAGCCGCGATTTTCTGGCCCAGATTGATCCTGACCATCCGGCGAAAGTGTTGGCAGGCTATTGCCAGCGC
>DATGKJ010000243.1:0-16438 GCA_035294685.1 Terriglobia bacterium
TTAGGGAGGAAGCTCCCAAGGCGAGAGGCAGATTGGGCGTCAGGCGCGACGTGATCCCGAATTCGCGGCAAAGCTTGATGACTTTGTCCACGCCCACCCGCGCAAGCAGCCGCACCGCCGGCACATTGCGCGATTCCGCCAGCGCATGCAGCAGCGTGATACGGCCCTCGAAACGATTGTCATAGTTGTGTGGCGCCCAATTGCCGTAACTCACCGGCTCGTCCAGAATGGTGTCAAAGGGGCTGAAGCCGTCGAGCAGCGCTTCGGAATAGACATAGACTTTAAATGACGATCCGACCTGCCGCTCCGCCTGCACGGCGCGATTGAACGAACTGCGATCGTAATCATAGCCGCCCACCATGGCTTCGATCGTGCCGGTCTTGTTGTCAATCACCAGAATCGCTCCCTGAACCGTAGGGTATTGGTCCAGGGTTGCATGAACCGTATGGCCCGCAACCTGGGTGATGTGGAAGAGATCGACATCGCCTGCGGAAAAGACATCCGACGGAGTCGTCTTCTTCGTCCATGCGAAATCCGGCGGCATGATTCGCGCGGTGAGATCGCCAAACCTCACCAGGGCGTAAGAAGGTTTGACGGCCATGACCAGACCGTGAATTCGGCTGTCGGGCGTAATGGGTTTTGTCCAGTCAGGATCGGAGTAGCCGTCCAGGATCGCCTCACGGTCGTCGGCTGAAATCGGGTGATGTTTGAGGATGTTCTTTTCCGGCCCGCGCCAACCGCGGCGCTTGTCGTCTTCGCGCAATCCTTTACGCAGGGCGTGAACCGCGATGTTCTGAAGATGGAGGTTCAGCGAAGTGTAGACGCGCAGCCCGTTGGTGTTCACAACTTCGGCGCCATATTTATCCATCAGCAGTTTGCGCGCATAATCCACAAAATAGGGCGCGACTTCCTGATTCCACTTTTGAACGTGGAGGCCGAGAGGAGCCGCGACAGCCTGCTGATATTGCTGTCTGGTAATCTTGCCGTTGTTCAGCATCGCGGCCAGCACTTCATTCCGGCGCATCAGCGCGCGATGCGGGTGATGGATGGGCGAATAATAGGTGGGGTTTCTGGGCAAACCGGCCAGCAATGCGGCCTCAGGCAGGGTGAGCTGGTCCAGATGTTTTCCGAAGTATCGTTCCGAAGCCGCTTCCGCTCCAAAGCTTCCGCCGCCCCAGGGAATAATATTGCAGTACATCGTAAAAATCTGCGCTTTGGTGAAATGACGCTCAATCTGAATGGCCAGGAGCGCCTCGCGGATTTTTCGCTTGAAGGATTTCTGCGGGGTCAAAAAGAGCCTGCGACTCAATTGCTGGGTCAGCGTGCTGGCGCCCTCGGCCTTGCGCCATTCGAGGATGTCCACAATCGCGGAACGGACGATGCGCAAAATATCGACGCCGAAATGGCTCTCAAAATGGCGGTCTTCAACGGAGATGATGGCTTCACGAAGGATAGGCGGGATTTGATCGTAAGTCACCATCACCCGTCGCTGCAAGGCAAAGCTGCCAATCACGGCGCCGTTGCTGGCGTAAAGCTCGGTCGTCACATCGGGTCTGAAATCGAAAAGCTCGCTTACCTGCGGCAGATTGGAGGAATAAACAAAGATCAAGCCTGTGAGCGCGCCCGCGCCAGCCGCGAGAAGAACAAGAATCACGAAGGCCAGTTGCCCGAATATCCGATGGCTTCGCACCTGAGGTTTCGGCGGATGCGTTGAAGATTTCGGTTTTCGCTGGGTGGGTGTCTGAGGCATTCAAGAGCCGTCCTACTTGCCATTCTAGGATCAGGTATCTAAACCGTCAATCATCGCTCGAAGCGGCTCCTGGAAGGCGGTGATTCCACGAGAAAGGCCCGCAGCCAATCGACCGAGCGCCCGATCACCTGGCGCTCCCATGCGACCGATGCAACCGTGTGGTCTGCTCCAGGGATGATGATTCTCTCTTTCGTTTGCGATCCCGCAGCCTGGAAATAATCTTCAGCCGCGGAAGGAGGAACAGTGTCATCGTGACTTCCATGAATGATCAATGTCGGTCGGCGGAAACGAGCGATCTCGCGGAGCGGATTGATCTTCTCGATGCGGTCGAGGAACCGCAAGGAGATGACGTTGGCGTTGTATTCCACAAACCCGTTGCGCTCCGGGATCGGCCTGGCAATCCGTTCCGCCAGAGCGCGGAGTTCGTCCAGGCGGGCAGCAGCGGCCCATAGAACCAACGCCCGCGCTCGCACCCGATGTGCGATCAAGGCGGCAATGGCCCCGCCAAGGGAAATGCCGATCAGCGCGATTCGTCGAGGGTCGATACCCGGTTGCCGGCGGAAAAATTCCACCGCCGCCCGCGCATCCGAAATCTCTCCGCGCAGGGTCGCTTCGGAGAAATCGCCGTCGGACTCTCCCGAGCCGTAAAAATCAAAGCGCAGCGAGGCCATCCCAGCTTCAGCGAGCGCTCGCGCGCACTTCACAAACAGCCAGTGCGATTCCATGCGGTCGCCGGTAAAACCGTGAAAGAAGACGACGCCAGGCGCATCACGACTCTTCACGCGTTTCGGCGGGCGATGAATCATCCCACGCAGAACTTGCTTTGATGTGTTGTGAAATTGCACAAAAGATTCCATGTTCAAATTTGAAGTGTGACGTACGCTTTCACCAGAATACGGCGGTTGGAGTGTCGGGGAAACACTTCTGTCAGGAAGGCGCCCAGAAATCGGCCAGAGGATGTTGCTTGCTGAGCGATTTGGAGAGCAATGGGTGGCTGGACCCTCGCAGGTCGTCAGTTTTTCATTGCTTCCAGACGGCTCAGCGCTTCGCGCGCACCTTCAAGGCGTGGGTCTAACTCCAACGCCTTCCTGAATTCCTGAGCGGCTTCTTCGTACATCTTCTTCCGGCTTAGTGTCAGGCCAAGATTGTAATGAGCCCAAGCGAATTTAGGGTTTTCGCGGATTGCTGCAGAAAATTCACTTCTCGCCTGGTCCAAGCTTCCTTGGCGCAGGTAGAGGGAGCCTAAAGCATTGTGAGCCTCGGCGTTTTGGGGATATGCGCGTAGCGCTTCGCGCAACTGGCGGATGCCCTCATCCAGTTTACCTTCCTGGGCCGCCAGCCATGCGAGGTTGTAGTGTGCGACAAAATCATCAGGAGCTAGTGTCAGCAAATGAGTGAACTGAGCGCGGGCTCGCTCGTAATCCTTTTGCTTCAGGAAAATATTTCCCAGGAGTTCCTCAGCGGGTATGGTAATTTGTTCAGCGGCGCGATTAGAGCCTTGGGCGAATGCCAACACGCCCTGAAGTTCCCGAGACGCCTCTCCCAACTGACCAAGCATGGAGTAGCTAACTGCCAAGTTGAAGCGGGCCAGGAGATTCTCCGGATCAGCTTGCAGGACGCTGTCAAAACTCCTGATCGCCTCTTTTTGTTCTCCCAGTTTTTGCTGCACCATTCCAAGAATGTTGCGGGCGCCCGGCATGTTGGGGTGCCCGGTCAAAACAGTTTCAAGCAGGTTGGCGGATTGTCTCAATCGGCCAGAATAAGCGAGAGCAATCGCCCGGCGAGTTTCCTCATAGCTGGCAATCCGGTCTTTGGGGTCGGGTCCTGATTCCAAAGCCACAGGGCGGGGATTGGAAACAGCCACATATCCCAGCGAATTGAGCCGTTCGATGACTTCCGGACTGAGTTTTCTTGCTTGGATTTCGCGTCCTCCGCCAAAATGCCGGCGCAAAGAGAACAAGCGCTTGTGAAGATCAAGCGCCGTCGATTCTTGTGAGGCGTAAAGATTATGCACTTCTCTGGGGTCCCCAACAAGACCGTAGAGCTCTGGGCTTGGAGCCTCGATGTATATAAAGCGTCCCACCCTTAAAGCAAACAGAGCGCTGCATCCATAATGAATGTGGGCGTAAAGACTTTCACTGTAGACCTCACGCGGTCCACTTCTCGAATTGCCACGAGCAAGCTCAAGAAGACTCTGCCCTTGAAACTCTGGGGGCGTCGGCTCGCCTAAAAACTCGCAAATTGTTGGAGCGACATCGATCAGGCCCGCCGGTTTATCCACCTGAGGCTGAAAATGCTCTGCTCCCACAGGCCAATGGATTATTAAAGGCACGTGAAGCGTGCTTTGATAAATGAAAAAGCCATGCGAGCTTTCGCCGTGTTCTCTCAGACCCTCGCCGTGATCAGACAAAAAAACAATGAGGGTTTTCTCCAGGAGGCCCTTCTCGGATAGGAAAGTCCAAAAACGACCCAAGCTCTTGTCTACATACCAGAGTTCCGCATCGTAGCCGTCATTTCCAAATCGCGCACGCAAAGATTGTGGCAGGCTGTAGGGAGCATGCAAATCGTAAAGGTGGAGAAAAACGAAGAACGGGCTGCTTGAGTTTTGGTCAAGCCACCGGATCGCTGCGCCGATCACCTGTTCAGCAGGGCGCTTGAGTTCCTCAGGATCGATCCATTGTTCACGCCGGAGATCAAAAGGGCTGTCATATAAATCGAAGCCTTGGTCCAGACCAAAACGACGGTCGAGCACGAATCCTCCGACGAAGGCCGCGGTGCGATATCCTCGAGACTTCAGAATCGTAGCCAGAGTTGTGGCTTTTGGCGGCAGGATTTCGCCGTTGTCTTCCACGCTATTCCAAAATGGATAGGTGGAAGTAAACAGGGAAGCGTGAGATGGCAGGGTCAACGGGACCTGGCTGTTGATCTGGGTGAAAAGTGTGCCGCCTTTTGTGAGTTTGTCAATATTGGGCGTCACGAGGCGCTGATATCCATAACAACTCAGGTGATCGGCGCGCAACGTATCCACCGATATGAGGATAACTGGGGTCCTGGGAAGGGGTTCGGCGCTAAAGGCGCAGACGCCAGTGAGAAGTTGGAAGGCCGTGACCACCCATAACACTGCGAGGCGGCTTGCCAATGGAAGGCGATCTGTATTCTTCATTGATCGACAACCCTCATAGGCGCACATTCCATAAAGGGCCCGTGAACCGTGAACGTCTTCAGCGTCAGGCCTGACTGAGATCCATGAAACTCGCATGGGCCTTTGTTCCGGATGCAGCCAAAGAACGTATAGGTCATTCCCCAGTCCGCACTCGCCGCATCTTTAATCTTTATCAATTCTCTTTCTGAGTCAGTGTTCCGCGAAATCAACTTCGACGATGTAGCGGGCCATCTCACTGTCAATATCGATAGCTGGGTTGTCCGGGCCTCGCGGGGAAAAGGTCGCGAGTGGCCGAGAAAAGCCTGGTTCCAAAACTGTCACAGAATGAATCGGGCGATCAAACTGAATACGCATAGGCCCTGTTGCGATGACCCGAACCTTAGAACCGTCTTGGAGGCTAGCGCTTCCAATGGCTTGAATGATCGCTCGCCCGCCCTCAATGCGGCACAAGTGCGCCCCATCGATTGAAACATCTCCGCTGGCTTCAATCAGTCCAATGCCACTCGCGCGTTCGTGAACGAGGGCGTAGTTTTCCAATCCGAGGCTGACTATCTCATGGCGCTCAGTCTTGAGAGTTGCGGGTTGCGCTGACCTGGCGTTGCTGAAAAGGAAATACAGTGAGCCTTCCCGGGTTCGCCGCACGACCAATTCAGCGCTCGCCGGTGTGACGGAGAGGCGCGTTAGCAAGGGTGAGGTCATCCAGTTATTATTTTTGCCCACGAAAACTTTTATTCCGTGATGGCTTAAATTTTTAAGTCTTGTCTCAAGTTCTGAGCTCACAGCCGCTGGCGCAATTAAAACCTGCGTCGATTTTGGCAGGCGGTCGAGGCAGTCTTCCTGCCATATCCCAAAGAGCGCTTTCTGCTTCCACAGTTGGCGGATTGTTTCTTCGATGGTGCCCATTCCAGCGCGTTCTCCCGGCGCCGCAGTCGGAATAACGACATAGGTTTTCTCAGGCTGGATGGCCCGGCCAAGATCCTGATTGATGATCCCCAATCTTCCTAAAGCCCTTGCGGCAGAGGCCGGGAATGGCGTGCCGCTGAAGATGGATCCATATTGGAAGCCACTCGGCGCAGGAAAAATGCCTGGACTGCGGACAGACCAAGTCTGTGCGAGCGCAATTGCCGCTTTGAACCACCGCGGGTCGGGCTTCCCTTCAAGTATCTGGCGGAGCGGCGTAGGATAATAACTCATCTCCGGAGCCAGCCAGCTTACTCCCCACTCATAGGACATTGCTGCCGTCGCGCCTGCCGCAAGGGCGAAATGCGCCATCGCGTCATACTTATTCGCATGATTCCAGCCCACTGTGCCAAACTCCTCCAACAGAAGTGGCCTGCCTGAGCAACCCGGGTCTACATAAGATAAGCTCTCTCCTACTGCTTCAGGGTTCTCATAACTGTGCCAACTCTCAATGTCGCCATCACGTTGGCCAAGATAAGCGTCACCGTAACCCATCGCAGTGAACAAATCGCCCGGAATCACAGGCTGATTGCCGCCCGCTTCTCGTATCGCTCGGGTCATATCCTGAGCCCAATGACGAAATAGCAGGGAATCGCGAAGCGTGCCGTTGGACTTTGGAACCCCCTTCCACGCAAGAGCCTCGCTGCCCATCTGGCTGGGATCGGGATCGTTTATACCCGTCTCATTTGAAAGGTCGTAGATAATGTTGCCGGCATCGCGCCAGCGCTTTGCCAGGCGCTGGACATATTCTCTCTGCAACGCCAGGTTGCGCAAGGAGATCCCATAAACGTTAAAGTCCTTATCGCGGAAGTCAAAGTACACGCGCTGCCCATCTGGGCGTTCGAAACCAATCCATCGCACCCATTGAGTAAAGATGCAGATATCCAGCGTAATCCCATGTTGGGCCGCCAAATAAATCGCAGCATCCAAGGCGCGGAGTGATTGTTCGTCCAGCACAGGATCGACCCACATGCGGACGATGCGGTATCCCGTGCGGCGCATGGCCGTGAAATCCTCCGAAGCCTTTAAAGGTCGGAAATCACGCCAAAGCCAATCCCACCATGAGCTCGAAGGATAATAATTGGTTCCAGTCCAGAAGCTGTTGCGACCGTCAATGCGCAGGCTAGGCCCCTCCACTTTAAGAAAAGAAGAAGCGCTAATCGGCCCTCCCAAAATTACGAAACCACATTCTCGACGATCGATGGGAACCGGGTTGCCCTGGATGGCAAGCTCCTCAGCATGGTTGAGGTCCTCACGCGCCTCGACCCGGATATTCCAAAGACCGGGACGCTTCCCTGGAAGGAATTCGAAAACTGCTTCGGCTTCCTCATCTCCTTCCGGACAGCGCCGCACGCGGCCTATCACATGAAATCCCTTTTCTCCAGGTCCTTTTGCATAAAAGTAGAGCTCAGCAGCCACCGCGCGAGGGCGGATGTTGCCAATGCGGACCCGGATGTTTACTCTCTCTCCCACCCGATATGAGGCAAAATCAGTTTGTACTCGCCGAATCTCGATGCCGCTTGAAAAGTGGACCATAATGGCTTGCAGCAATCGCTCCCATCCCACTGCGCTCATCGCATCATTAGGGTGATCGAAGAAAAAAAGGAAACAATCGCTGCCGCCAAAATGATGCCCCACTAAAGAGGGCGCATAGTAACGCATCAGCACGCCGGGGTAACCCGTAATCTGCCCAAAACGGTCACGCGCCTCAAAAATCGGCAGGAGATCAGCTCGGGGTTCCTCCACAATGTTGTGATAAGGGAGTGAAACCGTGGGGCGAAGGTAGGCTGAAGTCAGAGTGGATTGATTGAAAGCAAGCGGCCCCAGAGGCAAAGGCGAATCTTTTGCCACGCCAACACTCAGCTTGGCCGTTGCGGGGCGAAACGTCCCGATCCACAGTTCTTTGGGAAGACCGATATCATTTCCTATCCAGACCAGGCTGTCTCCACGTTCTATGCAGTTCAGCAATTCTTGAGAATTCAGGCGGGCTTTCGGAATAACCTGAAACACGGCCGGTATGCGTCCTCGCATGGCTTCCAGGAACTGGCTGCTGGCCACAAGATGAATGTGTCGTATAGTCGGCGTGGGAATGGGGCTGTGAAGCGGCGCGGCCTTGACAACCGGGGCATTCAAAAGGAACGGCAATTCCAGAAAGGCAATCAGGCAGGTGCAGCAAAACTTCTTTTGAAACGCGGATGAACGTCTTCCCTGCAACTTCTCACACACCTCATATCAGGAATCGCTTTGGAGGACCATCTTGGCCAACCTGGCAGTTTGACGAAAGCTCTGCTTGAGGATGAGCCGGCGATTTTATGCCGCCATAAGTTCTCAATGCGCCTGTCATGGCGGTAGAAAACCGCTGCTGCGCGTTCTTCAGTGCCGGTCGTGTCTCTATGAAGTCTGCTTGTTCAGCTTACTGATTTCTGCGAAAGATTCGCGAGCCGCTTTAATGCATTGCTCGATATCTTCCAGGGTATGAGCCGTAGAAACGTACCAGAGACCTCGCCCGATAAGCCGGATGCCTCGTTCTCGCATTCGGCTACAGAATTCGCCATACTTTGCCTTGTCATAGCTCAAGGTATCTCGGTAATTGGTTGCCTTTTTTAATTCCGTAAATCCCGCATGGAAAACGGGGCCGATTCCCTGGACCAGGATCTTGTGGCCAGCCTCTGTTCCTGCCTTCTGTAATCCCTCTCTCAGGTGGTCTCCCAGTTTAAACAGCTTTGTATAAGCGTCTCTTTCCGGGTTCTGAAGTTCTCGAAGCGTGGCGAGGGCGGCAGCCACAGCGGCATTCTGCGCGTTCAGAGTTCCGGCGTGGATACATCCGCCGCTCGCTATCCGATCCATGATCTCCCGCTTGCCCACGATAGCGCTGACGGGGAATCCGCTGGCCATGGCTTTGCCAAAAACAGCCAGGTCTGGCACAACGCCAAAGTATTTCTGCGCTCCGCCAGGAGAAATCCGAAATCCGGTAATAACTTCGTCAAAAATCAGCGCTACGCCATGGCGATCGCAAGCCTCCCGCACCCCTTCCAGAAATCCGGGATTGGGGAGAATGCACCCGTTATTGCACATCACGGGCTCCATAATCACGGCGGCCACTTCCGCGGCCCGTTTTCGCAGAACTGTTTGCACGCGTTCGAGATCGTTCCACGGACAAATGATTAATTGGCCGTCGAGCCCCGGAGAAATGCCTTGCGTCCATGGAACAGGTGAAGGGTTGTCCGGAGGCCCTGCCTCGCTCAGGGAAGGAGAAACACTGAAAGAAACGTTGTCGAACCAGCCGTGATAGTGGCCTTCAAATTTGATGAACTTCGGCCTCCGGGTATAAGCGCGCGATACCCGCAAGGCGGCGTGCACCGCCTCCGAACCGGACAAGCTGAAGCGCACCAATTCAGCGCAAGGAATAAGGCGTTTTAGCGTCTCCGCCAATTCAACTTCCGCGCTGTGTTGGGCTGCATAGAGTTGACCGCTGGAAATCGCTTCGCACACCGCCTGCAACACCGCGGGATGAGAATGCCCCAAAAGCATAGGACCTTGACTTAGCGTAAAGTCCAGGAATTCATTGCCATCCACATCCCAGAGCCGCGCCCCTTCGGCTCGAGCGTAGAACAAAGGGTGCGGAATCTCGCCAGCCCGAAACTGGCTTGAAACGCCTCCCGCCAGGGAATGCCTGGCTTCCTCCAGGAACTCTAGAGATTTTGCGTAACTTTTCAGCGTCTTTACCCGGGAATTCTCAGAATTCATAGTTGACTTCCGTGCGAAGATCTATCCCAGTGGCTTGGAGACCCCTCGATCGCATAAGCGCGCGAAAACTTCAAAAGATTGGCAGATTCGGCAGCCAAGAGGGCCGATAGGGATCCAGGAACTCATTCACCTCTCCCTGATCGAGATACGCGCGATGGTATTTCTCCACTTTCTCCTCGTCGAGGCTCACTCCCAAGCCCGGGCCCTGCGGCACTTTGAAACAGCCATCTTGGTATTGATGCCGTTCGGTAATGACGTCATCAATCTGGTCGTGATAATGGGAGTCTGCCGCATAGACCAGATAAGGGGTTGCGGCGGCGAAGTGAATCATGGCAGCCGTTGATATTCCCAACTCCCGGTCGCTGTGCATGCCCAGTCCCAACTGAAAAGTCTCACAGACGCCGGCAAGTTTCTGATTGTTGTTGAATCCACCCCAGTAATGGACGTCCGCCAGAATAATATCGATGGCCCGCAGACGCACGGCAGGCGCAATTTGATCGAAAGAAATGACGCACATATTGGTGGCCAGCGGGACCGGCACGTCGCGCCTGACCAAGCTCATGCCCTCAAGATTCCAGGTCGGATCTTCAACAAATTCCAGACCGCACTCGGCCATTCGCGGCAGGATTCGCAAAGATGTTTCAACAGACCACGCAGCGTTCGGGTCAAAGCGGATGCGGTAAGGGTACGGAAATTTCTTGCGCAATAATTGGACAGTTCGCAGTTCTTCTTCAGGCGGCAGAACCCCGCCTTTGAGCTTAATCGCCGTAAACCCATATCGCTCGATGAGCGCTTGGCAACGGTCCACCATGGCCTCCGCGGAGTCTTCGCCGCCCACGCCGCGTTCACCCGGATACCGATAAAACAGGTAAGCGGAGAAGGGAACTGAATCCTTTGCCATTCCCCCCAGCAGGCTTGCGACTGGCCGTCCCAGCGCTTTGCCCATCAGGTCCCAACAAGCCATTTCAATTCCGCCCATCATGTATAGCGGAATATTCGACTCATAACTGATTCGGAAAGATTGCAGCTTGTTAACAATGAGCCGGGTGTCAAAAGGGTCCATGCCAAGCACAAATTGCTTCGCAAATCCAATCGAACGCACCGTGTTATCCCCGCCGTACGTCTCACCGATTCCTACGAGGCCTTCATCCGTCATGATACGCAGGATCGTTCGCGTAGTGCCCGTCTCGATGCCCATGCTCCAGCGAAGAGGAGCTTCCATCGGCACGGTAACTGGCGTAGCCACGATGTCTTGAATCTTCATGAATGCACCTTGGTTTTGCGATGCGACAGGAGTCGCTTGTTTGTGAGATCGTTTTTCACCCGGCTTTCCAGGCAAAATCGTCCAGAGGATAAATGGGCCGCTTGATTTTTGAGAATGGCGCCTTTTTTAAATTTCCAGGGCATACCCCTGGCATGTCGAGGTGGAATACCTCTCCGAGCATCGATGCATATCCCGGACGAAATAGTGTGGGCGACTTGACAGCTACCAGGGTTTGGTCACCAGGCTCGATCCCCTGGCTTCGATAAAGCTCAGGATCGACCATTGTGACCGGCTGTGAGCCCACGACGACTTTAAGCCGCCCGATCTCGAGAACAGCGGTCGGCCCCATCTCTGCTTTCTTCCCTGTAAACACGGGGCCTTTAAGGACAAAACCACCGTCACTCAAGTGGATCACACGTCCTTCAACCCGAATCGGCGGACCGAATCGGCGATCTTTCTTGGCGCCAAGCAAGTCACAGAATTTCCCGCCCAGGCCAATCTGGCGAGCCTGACTCACCGCCTCCGCATCAACAATGAATAAGCAAGCGGAGATCTCGCCTTGATGAGGAAGCAAAACGCTGAGCAGGCCCGGATTGTCCCCGGGACCGCCGCCGGTTGTGCCGTCGAACGCTTCCGAAACAATAACCGGCCGCCGGTCATTCTCGAGCGCTCGTCTCACCAAGTCATGAGGGTCGACCCAATCCACCTCAAACTCATCTCGTCGATTCCAGAGTTCGCCTGCAATTTTCCGCATCCTAAGAGGGATCTCGTCATCAGCAGATCGAGCGATCACGACCAGGCTGCTCGACACATCTCGAACGTCTAGCCACGGCTGAACACAAAAAAATGATGCGGAGAGAACCGCTTCGGCGCCAAACTCCTGGTCCAGTGACGCCATGGTTTCCCGGAGGGGCGGCAAATCCGTCGTGGCGCGCTGCGGGGGCGCCAGCAGCGGGATTGGCAACCAATATGCGCGAGGACGAATACCCCTGGCAATCATTTCGTGAAGCAATCGCGCGGCCTTCTGTCCGGTTTCGGCCATGTCCACGTGGGGGTAGGTCCGGTAACCGACTACGGCATCAACTTCTGCCAGCAGGGAGGGACGCACATTGGCGTGAAAATCCAGACTTGCGACTACAGGAGTATCGGGTCCGACGGCGCTCCGAACTCTCCTCATCAGCTCGGCGTCGGCAGATGCGTGAGATTCACCCAACCAGGCTCCATGCAACGCCATCAACAGGCCGTCACATCTGCAATCAGCCACGCGCTCGCTGAGCAATCTCGAAAGAGAATCGAACGCTTCATCCCGGATGGGTCCTGAAGCTAAAGCAAAAGCCGAGATTAAAGGCGCCGGCTCAGCCCCAAACCGTTCCAACTCGCTCAGGAAGCCGCCTACTTCCGTGTTTGTTCCGCGATAAGCGGAGACTATTGAGCTGTCAAATTCTAAATCAAAATCCTCCAAAACACTTGGGGCAGGTGCGAATGAATTGGACTCCTGCATCACGCATGCGAAGGCAATTCTCATCAGAGTCTCATCGGGCAAAGCTGAATTTACACTTGCCTATCTCAGCGCCACGACGCTAGAGGAAAGACGCCACTCTAAGCTAGCTTTGTCAGCATTGTCAAGAATTAAAAACTTTATTTCTCTATTGAAATATCTTCAGCGCGCGCGACATTGCCTTGAGGCGCGGCAATTATCCTTCCAACATCGCGCGTCGTCTGCGCTTGCCGCGAGAGAAAGCCAGGTCCTTTTGTGGCCGATGTGCTGTCCCGAACGCGAGATGCGCTTGACGGACAGCGGAAGCAAGAAGGAAGATAGGCTCGGTAACCACCGTGATTGAATGGAGAATGCTTTGAACACAACAAAATTGAAGAGCTATCGCGCCGGTTATTGGGTGCCGATATTAGGCTCGTCCATCAGAATCCTGGAAACGCTCTCAAGCGCCGAATCCGAACTGACGCTTCATCGAATCAGCACTCTGGCCAAGGTGGGGAAGACGTCGGCGTTCCGAATTCTTTATACGCTGCAAAAACTGGGTTACGTTGAAAGAGATTCTTCGACAGGAGCCTATCAGTTAGGGCTCAAAATTTTAGGTTTAACTCGAAGCGCCATTTCAGGCAAGAATTTAGCCGCCGTCGCGCGGCCTTACCTGCAGGAGATTCGCAATGAGTTTGGCGAAACTACAAACCTGGCGCTTTTGCACGAGGACGAAATCATCTATGTCGATATCTTCGAGAGCGCCAATGCCTTTCGCATGACCGCGGTCGTGGGCTCGCGGGTCCCTTGGCACTCAACGGCGTTAGGAAAATCGATTGCCGCCTTTTTGCCGAGGAATAGAGTAAACGCGCTGCTCAAGCGCTATAAGTTCAGACGCTATACGCCTCATACGATCGCTAGCCGCCGAAAATTTATGGCAGCCCTTCTCAAGGTTCAGGAAATGGGCTACAGCCTCGATGAAGAGGAAACTGAGCTTGGAGCTTATTGCATCGCAGTTCCTATCCTGAACGGTGATGGCGTTGCCATCGGCGCAATCAGCGCTTCCGGGCCAAGTCCACGGATTCTAAAACAACAAAAACAAATCATTTTGGCTCTCAAGAAGGCCTCGGCGGCAATTTCAAAATCATTGGACCTCAACATGCCTTCAGGAAATCTCGAAAGGGGACGGGGTTAAACTGGCGCCGCTTTCCGTCTGGCCGCTGATATTTGCTTATTCGATGACTAGCGACTTCCATGACCGGCATACGCGCTGGGTGCGATTGAAGACGCTCGGCGGGCGTGTTGCCAGCAGTCAATCGCCGTCTGCTGCGCTGTCAATTCCAGCCGTATCTTGCCGAGAAGCACGGACGATGCTGACTCCTGGTTGTGCGACGGTCGGTGTTTCTGCCGCGACGCGCTTCCGAGGCGGCAAAATGTCCTGATAGACTTTTCAAGCCGAACGCTTTGATGGGAGATGGAATGGGCATTATGCGGAGCGTTTTGCTGGCCTGTTCGCAAAGCCGTTGGCTGCGCGAACAAGCGCCGAGGCACATCTTCATGCGGCGCGCTGTAACGCGATTTATGCCGGGAGAGTCGGCGGAAGATGCGCTGGCCGCAGCCGCGGAACTCAGGAAGAAATCCATCGGCAGCATTCTGACCCATCTTGGCGAAAATGTTTCAGACCCCGCCGAGGCCGAGAGAGTAACCCAGCATTATCTTGAAGTTTTGGACCGCATTGCAGCAATGAACCTGGACGCGGAGCTTTCGGTGAAGCTCACGCAGCTTGGCCTCGACCTGGACCACGAACTTTGTTACAGCAATCTCGAAAGAATCATCCAGCGTGTCGATGAAAAGGGCGTTGTCTGGATCGATATGGAAGCCAGCAACTATGTCGATGTAACGCTTGAAATTTATCGGCGCGCCCGCCAGTCTTATCCGAAGGTCGGGGTATGTCTTCAGGCGTACCTTTATCGCACCGCCAGAGATTTGGAGTCACTCATTGCGATGGGGCCAGCGATCCGCCTGGTGAAAGGCGCTTACCGCGAGCCGCCTGACCGCGCATTCCGCCGCAAGCGCGACGTGGATGAGAGTTATTTCTCGTTGTGCAAGACGCTTTTAAGCCCTGAAGCCCGCGCTGCGGGCGTGCGCGCAGCTTTCGCAACTCATGATCGTCGCCTGATCCGGCGCATCATAGAATTTGTTGATTCCAACCACATCGGAAAGAATGACCTCGAATTTCAGATGCTCTACGGGATTCAGCGCGCGGAGCAGGCGCGTCTGGTGCGCGAGGGCTGGCGCGAGCGGGTGCTGATTTCTTATGGAAGCTACTGGTTCCCCTGGTTTATGCGGCGGCTGGCGGAACGACCGGCTAACGTCTTTTTCCTGCTGCGCAATCTGTTTTGAGAGGGGCAAGAGTCCGCATGTCTGAACCTGGCGCGACAGAATCACCGGAAAGCTTGCGCAGCACGGAAGCTGAATTTGTGCGCGGCCTGGGCCTCTTCGATTCGGTCATGATCGTGGCCGGAACGATGATTGGCTCGGGAATCTTCATCGTTTCGGCTGACATGGCGCGCAAAATCGGCAGCCCCGGCTGGCTGCTGGTGGCCTGGGCATTTGCAGGAGTGCTCACTATTACAGCCGCGCTTTCCTACGGCGAGCTTGCTTCCATGATGCCGCGCGCCGGCGGCATGTACGTCTACCTGCGCGAGATTTACTCTCCCCTTCTCGGCTTCCTTTACGGCTGGACGCTTTTCCTGGTGATTCAAACCGGGACTATCGCGGCCGTCGCGGTGGCTTTTGCGCGCTTTTCCGGGGCTTTGTTGCCGTGGATTTCGGAGGATCACTATCTGATCACCCCGATGCATCTCTCCACAGGTTATGCCGTCTCGCTTTCAAGCGCCCAGTGCGTGGGAATTCTTGTCATTATTTTGCTTACCTGGACCAACAGCCGAGGCCTCGAATACGGAAAAATCGTTCAGAATTTTTTCACGGTCGCGAAGACAGGGGCGCTCTTCGCATTAATTCTGGTGGGATTGGTGGTGGCGCGCAATGCGGAAGCCATCCAGGCAAATTTCAAGCACGCTTGGAGCGCTCGCGGTTTGACGCCGCTGGCGACCGGTCTTGATGCAACCACCGCCTTCGGACTTTTGGTGGCTATTTGCGTTTCGCAATCCGGCTCGCTGTTCTCCGCCGATTCCTGGCACGACATCACCTTCGCCGCCGGCGAAGTCAAGAATCCCCGGCGCACGCTTCCGCTCTCACTCGCCATCGGAACGATTCTGGTCATCGCGCTTTATCTGCTCACCAATGTGGCCTATCTCTGCCTGCTGCCGTTTCCTACCATCCAGCACGCGCCTTCTGACCGCGTCGCCACCGCCGCGCTGGCGTCGGTCTATCCCGGAATGGGCAAGGCGCTGATGGCCCTGGCGATCATGATTTCCACCTTCGGCTGCATCAATAGTCTGGTGCTGGCCGGCCCGAGAGCTTATTATGCGATGGCGCAGGATGGTCTTTTTTTCCGTTCCGCCTCACGACTGAATCGCGCGAAAGTGCCCGGGTGGTCACTCTGGATTCAGGGTGCCTGGGCAGTGCTGCTGGTGCTGCCCCGGACGTACGATCCCGCCACGCGGCAGTACGGAAATCTTTACAGCAACCTGCTGGACTACGTCATTTCCTCGGCTTTGATTTTTTATATCCTCACCATCGCGGGCCTTATCCGTTTGCGCAGGATTCGGCCTCACGTTGAGAGACCCTATAAGACATGGGGTTATCCTGTTGTTCCCGGAATTTATATTCTGGGCGCGGCAGCGGTGCTGGCAGTCCTTTTTGTCTATCGTCCCTCGACGACCTGGCCCGGCCTGCTCATTGTCCTTCTCGGATTACCGGTTTATTGGGTTCTGTCCACTTCCAGGTCTATCCGGAAGCCGCTCGATGGTTAAACTCAGTTCCATTCCAGGATCACTTTGCCGGATTCACCGCTCTTCATCACGTCAAAAGCTTTGTGAAACTCTTTATAGTGAAACCGGTGAGTGATGACCGGGTGAATGTCCAGACCGGATTGAAGCATCACCGTCATCT
>DATGKJ010000244.1:0-8123 GCA_035294685.1 Terriglobia bacterium
GGAGGGCGCATCACTATCGATTCCGCCACGCTGATGAATAAGGGCTTGGAAATCATTGAAGCGACCTGGCTTTTCGGACTGAAGCCCTCTCAAATCGACGTTCTGATTCATCCTGAATCGATCATTCATTCCATGATAGAATTTAAAGATAGATGCGTGCTGGCTCAGTTGGCGGTCGCGGATATGCGCATTCCCATCCAATATGCTCTGACGTATCCTGAGCGTGTGGCGAACGATGGGGAGCCTTTGGCGCTTGATTTTTTGACGGTCCGCCGGCTGAGTTTTTGCAGTCCAGACGTCAAGCGCTTTCCATGCCTTGAACTGGGGCGTGAGGCGATTGAAAGGGGGGGCGCCGTGCCTTGCGCTCTGAATGCAGCCGATGAAGTTGCGGTGAATGCCTTTCTCGAACATCGTCTTCCCTTTTCCGCCATTCCGCGAGTGATTGAAAAAGCCATCGAGCATGCCCCTTCCAATCAGTTCCATTCCATGGATGACGTCCTTGAATGTGACCGTGAATCGCGGCGGCGCGCCGAAGAAATGATTGCCGGTTTGGCAAGGAGTTCCCATTGAATCTTTTTTCCAATTTCGTCACGGACGTCATCGTGGTGGCCATCGTTCTGGGATTCATGATCTTTGTCCACGAACTTGGCCATTTTCTTGCCGCGAAATATTTTGGCGTCCGCGTGCTCACGTTTTCGCTGGGCTTCGGCAAGCGGCTGGCGGGTTTTAAAAGAGGCGAGACGGATTATCGCCTCAGCCTTCTGCCCTTCGGCGGCTATGTGAAAATGTCGGGGGAAGATCCTTCGGAATCCCATCGCGATGACCCGGCAGATTTTCTCGCCCATCCCCGCTGGCAGCGCTTCATCATCGCCATTATGGGCCCCACGATGAACATCCTTACGGCGTTTGTCCTGCTCACCGTCCTTTACAAGTTTCACTATCAGAAGCCTGCATATGAAGAGGAACCTGCACGCATCGGCGATGTACAGCCCAACTCCCCCGCGGCGAAGGCCGGTCTCAAGCCCGGAGACCTGGTGGAAAGCATCGGGAACCTCGACCATCCCAAGTGGCAGGACCTGGAGCTTCGGATTCTGACCACCACCGGGCAGCCCATCCCGATGAAAATTCTGCGCGATGGAGAACTGCTGAGCCTGACGCTTACGCCGCAGGCAAAGGGCGTGAATGAGGTGGGTTACGCGGGGCTTCAGCCTTGTCTCCCGAGCGTGATAGGGGATGTTGAGTCAGGCATGCCGGCGGCTCATGCCGGGTTGAAGTCGGGCGATCGTGTGCTGGCTGTGGATGATGTGAAGGTGCCCTGCTGGCAGGAATTATCGTCGGCCATGCAATCCCGAGGCGGCAAACCCAGCGTCCTGACGGTGGAACGCCGCGGGAAAGTTTTCGAGGTCACCGTGCAGCCGGTGTATCGCAAAATCGCCACGGAAAGCCGATGGCTGATTGGAGTGACCTTGCAGACGAATGTGGTGCGCCAATTGCCCATCGGACAGGCAATTAAGAACTCGATCGAGGACAATGTCCGTAGCACAACGGCCACATTTGTGGTGCTGAAGAGAATCCTGACCCGGCATTTGTCTGCGCGCTCGCTTTCCGGCCCCATCGGCATTGCGCAGATTTCCGGGGAAGCCTATCGCGCCGGATTTGCCGACCTCGTCACTCTCGTGGCTTTCATCAGCCTTCAATTGGGCATCTTTAATCTCTTGCCTATCCCGATTCTGGATGGCGGCATGATCCTCCTGCTTTTGATCGAAGGCGCCATGCAGCGTGATCTGAGCTTGCAGGTCAAGGAGCGGGTGGTGCAGGCGGGTCTTTTCCTGCTGCTATTGCTGGCGGTCTTCGTTATGTATAATGACATCGTGAAGACGCTGGCACACTATTGATGAGCGGTTTTGAATTTTCAATAATTTCGGCGATCCCCGAATGCATCGGAACGGAGATCGTTGATGCTACAGTAAAGGTTCTTAAATTATGAATTTCAGCGAACACGAGCATTTTCCTCCAAGACGAAAAACCAGGCCCGTCAAAGTGGGGCGGCTCACAATTGGCGGCGATGCGCCGATTGTGGTGCAGTCCATGACCAAGACGGATACGCGCGATGTCGGGAAGACGGTGGAGCAAATCCAGGAAATGGAGGCGGCGGGCTGTGAGATTGTGCGCCTGGCCGTGCCGGATATCGAGGCGGCCAAGGCTCTGGCGGAAATTCGCAAGCGCTGTCCGGATTCCATTCTGGTCTCCGACATTCATTTTCAGTACAAGTTTGCCCTGATGGCGCTGGATGCCGGAATCGACAAGCTCCGCATCAATCCCGGCAACATCGGCGATGCGGAGAAAGTTCGCACCGTGGTGCGCCGGGCGCAGGAGCAGCGCGTCCCGATCCGCATCGGAGTGAATGCCGGTTCGCTCGAACGCCGTTTGCTTGAAAAATATGGATATCCCACGCCGGAAGCGATGGTGGAAAGCGCGCTTTATCATATTCACATTCTGGAAGACCTTGGTTTTACGGATACTATTGTTTCCCTGAAGGCCTCGAATTTGAAGCTGTGCGTCGCGGCCTATCGCCTGCTGGCTAAGCAGGTGGATTATCCTTTCCACGTCGGAATTACCGAAGCGGGCACACAATTCTCCGGTACCGTGAAGTCCTGCGCCGGTATTGGCATGCTCCTGGCGGAGGGCATTGGAGATACCATCCGGGTGTCGCTCGCCACGCATCCGGTGGAAGAAGTGCGCGTGGCTTATGAACTGCTGAAAGCGCTCGAACTTCGCAGTCGGGGGCCGATGGTTATTGCCTGCCCCACCTGCGGGCGTCTGGAAGTGGACCTTTTCAAAATCGCTGAAGAGATTGAAAAGGCGACAGCTCACATCAAGATGCCGCTGAGTCTCGCCGTCATGGGCTGCGCGGTCAACGGGCCCGGCGAGGCGCGGGAAGCCGATCTAGGCGTGGCCGCTGGGCGGGGCAACGGCATGATTTATCGCGAGGGAAAGGCCATCCGGCGCGTTAAGGAAGAAGAGATCGTTCCGGCTTTGCTGGAAGAGATTGAGCGATTCGTTGCCGACAAAAAAGCGGGCATTGATTCTCAGCCCGCTTCGATTGAGCCAGCGCCGGAAAGCCCTCTCGTCATGTTGCAATAAGTCATCGAGCTTTGAGCCGCGGCGTGTCTCGAATGCGGTCGGCCGCTAACCGCTGTAGGGGCGCATGGCATGCGCCCAAGGCGGACGCGTTCGGTCCCTCGCACACATCTTTTGATTTTCCCCCTCGTCAAATTATCGCTTTATCGATGGAGACCAGGAATCTATGCCTGTATAGGGGCGCATGGCATGCGCCCAAGGCGGACGCGTTCGGTCCCTCGCGCACATCTTTTGATTTTCCCCCTCGTCAAATTATCGCTTTATCGATGGAGACCAGGAATCTATGCCTGTTTCTGAGATTCCGGTTGCCGTCATGGTGGAGCATTGTTCGAGCGTGCTTGCGGATAAGCTCGCTGGGAAAACAAATTCCGGCATCGTGGTGGGCTGCGGAACCGGCGATGAGGTAGTCTATCTGCGTCGGGCATTTCAATCGCGTCAAGTGTTTGGAGTGGATGTTGGAACCCGGTTCTCAGAGCTTGCCCGCGCTGAGCGCTGCATCCTGATGGCGAATGCGCTGAGCCTGCCTTTTCAGCACGAAGCGTTTGATTTCGCGGCGGCGTTCCACTCGCTGGAGCACGTCGGCGACGCACACCAGGCCCTCGCCGAGATTGCGCGCGTTCTGCGGCCAGGCGGCTGGTTTTACGTCGGCGTCCCGAATCGCACTCGAGTGCTGGGCTATCTCGGCTCGTTTGATGCGACCATGTGGCAGAAAATCACCTGGAATCTTACTGATTGGCAGGCGCGTCTACGCGGCAAATTTCATAATGAGGCAGGCGCTCACGCCGGTTTTGATCGCAATGAATTGACCCATTTGCTCGAAGAGAGATTCGGTGAGGTGCAGGTGCTCACGGAGGAATTCCTGCGCTTTAAGTATGCAAAGCGGGTGCCCGCGCCGGTGTTAAACCTGTTGCTTTTGCCCAGCGTGATCAATTATTCCGCGCCTGCCCATTACGCGCTTTGCCGGAAATCTGTGTAGAGGGCCGGTGACGCTTTATCTGAGAGCATTACAGATTTCTGCTCGATGTGGGGCTCGGTGTGCTGTGTTCGCGCTCTTATGTCTCAGCGCATGGGTGCAGGCGTCGCCGAAACAGCACTTGCACCTTGCTGCGCCATTGTTGGTTGATTCCTACCTGAAACATTTCGACCGACGGACTGAGGTAACGAACAATTTTCTGGCTTGTGGAATGGAATCGGAAGGCAGGCGAGACCATATAAAGAACCGGCGGCGCAGGGGAGAGCTCGATGTCCTGAAAATAACCGAATTTCTGAAACTGGCCGCGATCATTGAGCCACTTGACGCGCAGCCAGTAATCCAGCCCCTGCAACGGCAGGGTGATTTCCTCGTGGAGTTTCAGTTCGATCACCGCTAAGCGGCCGTTGCGGAGAACGCTCAGGATATCCACCACGCCGCGGTCGTCGCCGGAAAAGGCGGGCACTTGTGGATAGACTTCCTCCGCCTGAAGAGCAGGATCGATCTGGCTGAGGTCGCGGACCAGGACGCTTTCCAGCCACCGCTCAGGTTGAGACTTGTAGAGTTCGCTCGCGGGATCAGGGCTGCCTGCGCAGCGCAAGGCAAGCGCTTGGTGGAGGAATTGCCGGAATGCCTGGCGTTCTTCTTCGCGGTATTCCTTTCGATTGCCTTCCAGCCCCCAGTAAAATCGAGGCAGCGTCTGCCCTTCGAGTCGCCCGATTTCAAGCCCCAGAATTCGAAGCGAAAGCGCGGCTCCGGAAGCATCAGGGACGAAGTCCACGCCGTTCGGCGCCTCGCCCAACAGGTCAACGAGGAAAGAACGATGCTTTTCGAGCCAGAATTCCACGCGGCGTCGTGGCGTCAGCCGAGTCTCCACGTTGCCGAAATCCCGCAGGTCGGTTGGGTGCAGTCGCTCCTCTTCAGAGGTCCATTGGAAGATTTCAATCTGCGCCGACGCCGGGTTCAGATAGGCTGCGCGATGCGCGGCAAGGGAAATAGCCGAGGGAGGCAGAAACAGCTTCAAGCCTGAAAAGACGCATGCCGAATGCCTTCCTCGAAGCCAATCCAGCCAGTTGAGTCCGTAAGCCAGAGCGGCGTCTGCTGCCGCTGAAGATTCGGCTTGGTCGAGGCCGATGAAGGCCCAGGCAATGCGCCCCCGCCTCGCCACACCGCGCGTATACCAGGCGGAAAAGGAGAACTCGCGATCCGAGCGATTGCTGACTTGTTCAAACTTCCAGCCCGGGAATTGCTTTTGCAGGAAGGTCAGAAGCGACTGTCGCAGCAGGGAGCGCGCCTGGGTTTTTGAGGCTGGCTTGCTTTCATGGGATGTTTGTAATTCCAAAGCGCTCGGTCCGCGCCCGCCGGGCCTGTGGACGAGCAGGCGCATCGAGCGGCTGTCCTGATGCGATATGGCTTCGATGCGCCAGGCATAAGAATGGTCCGAATTCCAGACTTCAAGAAGCAGCCTGCCAAACTGAATTGTGATCTGCCAGTGATAATGGGCGAGGTCGAGCAGCTTCGCACCCTCTTCAATCAGGGTGAGGTCAGAAGCGGATCGAAGAAAGTCTTCCGCCTCCCGCTTAACCTGCTCCAGGTTGTGATCATCAGGGCGCGCGCTCATGTCGGTAGTCTGTTGCCATTATAATGGCGGGTTGCTTTCTCAGAGCGTTTTCGAGGAGATGACAGTATGATCCCGCGCTATACGCGCCCCGAAATGGGCCGCATCTGGAGCGAAGAAAACAAGTTCCGCAAATGGCTGGAGGTGGAAATTGCGACGGCGGAGGTCGAAGCGGAAGGGGGGCTAATTCCGGCGCGCGCGGCGCAGGCGATCCGCCGCCGCGCCCGCTTTGACGTTGAGCGCATCCGCGAGATTGAGCGGCAGGTGAAGCATGACGTGATTGCCTTCACCACGAACGTTGCCGAGCACGTGGGCCGCGAGGGGCGCTACCTGCATTACGGCCTCACCTCAAACGACGTGGTGGATACAGCCCAGGCCCTGCTCGTGCGCGAGGCTTCCAAATTGCTGACGGAGGGCCTGGATCGCCTGGCGAAAGTCCTGAGGAAGCGCGCCTTTGAATTCAAGCACACGCCGATGGTAGGCCGCACTCATGGCATTCATGCCGAGCCGATTACCTTTGGTCTGAAGCTGGCCAACTGGTACGCGGAAAGCCAGCGCAACCGCGAGCGGTTGGCTTACGCGGCTGAGGAGATGCGCGTGGGGAAGCTTTCCGGCGCGGTGGGCGCTTACGCCCACCTGAGTCCCGCGCTCGAAAAGAAAATCTGCGCCCGCCTGGGCCTTAAGCCAGCTCCCATCGCAACCCAAGTGGTGCAGCGCGACGCGCACGCGTTTTATCTTTGCACGCTGGCGGTAATTGCCGCATCGCTCGAAAAAATCGCGCTGGAGATTCGGGGTTTGCAGCGTACGGAAGTCAGGGAAGTGGAGGAGTACTTCTCACCGGAACAGAAAGGTTCTTCGGCCATGCCGCACAAGCGCAATCCGGTGACGGCGGAACAGATCTGCGGCCTGGCCCGCGTCGTGCGCTCCAATGCGCAGGCGGCTTTGGAAAACGTGGCGCTGTGGCATGAACGGGATATCTCCCATTCGTCGGTCGAGCGCATCATTCTGCCGGATTCGACCATCCTGGTGGATTATCTGCTGGATCGGACCGCAACCCTGATTGAGACCCTGCTGGTTTATCCCGAAAAAATGCGGGAAAATCTCGACCTCCTGAAGGGCCTTATCTTTTCCGGCCAGCTTCTGCTCGATCTTGCGGCCAAAGGCGCTTCCCGCGAAGAAGCCTACCGCTGGGTGCAGCGCAACGCGATGGAGGTGTGGAAAACCCGAAAAGACTTTCGGACCCTTGTCGACAAAGACTCCGACATCCGTCGTTACCTTATGCCGCATGAGATTGACCGCGCTTTTTCGGTGGAACGCCAACTCCGCCACGTGGACTCCATCTTCCGCCAGGTGTTTGGGAAAATGGGTGGCGGGAGTTAGGGATTCTTGAGGCGCGCGGGTTGAAAGAAATTGCATGCCAGCCGAATGTCACATAAATACCTGGACTGAATCCACGGACGGGACGCCCGTTGCCACGGCCGCGGTATGGACATCCTGGCCATGACCCTACATTGTCCGGAAACGTCGGTAGCAGTTGGCTACGTTCGATACGAAGCGTTAATCGTGATGTATTCGTGGGTAAGGTCGCAGGTCCAGATTATTGCCTGAGCCTTGCCCTGGTGAAGATTCACGCGCAAAGTCAGTTGAGGCTTATCAAATTGCTCCTTGGCGGCGGCCTCTTCGAAGCCCGCATCCGAGCCTTTACGGCAAAGGGCGAGTCCGTTGATGTAAATCCCGACTTTCGCGGGGTCAAAACGCGCGCCGGAATACCCTGCCGCGCAAAGAATGCGTCCCCAGTTGGGATCGCCGCCCGCAATTGCAGTCTTCACAAGAGATGAGTTGGCGATGGCGCGCGCAATGCGATCGGCGTCTGTTTCCGTGCGGGCGCCGGTCACTTCGATGGTGACGAATTTTTTGGCGCCTTCGCCGTCACGGACAATCATGTGCGCAAGGCTTTGGCAGAGTTCCATCAGCCCGGCGAGGAACTGCCGGCCATTCGGAGTTCCCGCCGTGAAGGAAACTCCGGAAAGCCCACTGGCCATGATGACGACGGTATCGTTTGTGGAGGTATCTCCATCCACGCTGATGCGGTTGAACGAAGCATCGGTGGCCGCCTTCAGCATTTTCTGCAAGTCCCGCGGTCCAATCAATGCATCGGTGGCGATAAATGACAGCATGGTGGCCATGCGAGGGTGAATCATACCGGCGCCTTTGGCGATCCCGGCCAGATGAACGGTCCGACCCCCGATCCTGGCGCGCAGAGCGCAGGCTTTGGGAAAGGTATCGGTCGTCATGATGGCCCGCGTCACATCGGCGGCTTTCTCGCGGGAAAGCCCGGCAACGAGGGAAGGAAGCGAATGGGTGATCAAGGCATCCTTGATCGGCACACCGATG
>DATGKJ010000245.1:0-6277 GCA_035294685.1 Terriglobia bacterium
ACAGGAATGCCCATTCATTACGACAATCCGCAGGAAGTCGGCGCCGACCGGATTGCGAATAGCGTGGCGGCTTTTGAGAAATACGGAGGGCCATGCATTATTGTTGATTTTGGGACCGCCATTACTTTTGACGCCGTCTCCTCGCGCGGAGAATATCTGGGAGGCGTGATTGCGCCCGGAATCGGAATTGCTGCCGAGGCCTTGTTTCAACGCGCGGCGCGCCTGCCGCGAGTGGAGATTCGCCAGCCGGAGACGGTGATCGGCACGAATACCGTGGGGAGCATGCAGTCAGGCCTCTTCTATGGAGCGATCGGCCTGGTGGACGGCATTCTGGATCGCCTCTGCGCCATCCTGGGCAAAGGAACGCGCGTGATCGCCACAGGCGGCCAGGCGTCCTGGGTTGCTCCGGTGTCGAAATACAAGCCACCCGTCGAAGGGTCGCTCACTCTGGAGGGCTTGCGAATCATTCATGAACGGCACTTGAAGGGGGCGAGACGCAAAGCCTGATCAATGGGGACATCAGCTTGAGCGGGACCAGTCTTGGAAAACTACTATAATTATTTTACCGAGATTGAAGAGCATTTCCAGCGAGTGCGAGGCACGCCGACATTGCTTTCAACGCTGGACTGGGCGCTGATCGAATCCTGGAAAGAAGCCGGGATTCCGCTTGAGGCGGTCTGCGTCGGCATCGAACGCGCGTTTGAGAAATTCGCGCAAAAACGCCATCGTTTCAGGAAGGTGAATGGGCTGGGTTACTGCACGCAGGAAGTGATGGCGGCTGCCGAGCAGATGAAAACAGCAAAAGTAGAGGCAGGCGATGGCTGCGCCGGCGGGTCGAATCCCCCCTTCACGGCAGAGCAAATTATTCAATACCTGGAGGATGGAATTTCCCGGCTTAGAAATGCCGCGGACCTGGCGCGGGAAAAGTCGAATTTCGATCTGGAGAAAGACTTCAACCAGGCTGCTTCTGACCTGCGGGCAATAGCAGATCAGACTGGAGAGACGCTTCTAAAGGACCTTCAGGGCCTGGAAAGACAATTGACAGTGATTGAGGAGCGACTGACAGCCTCCCTTACGCGAGGCAGTTCCCTGGAGCTTCTGACGCGAATGCGCGAAGAAGTAGAACGCGGAACGGCTCCTTTTCGGCGGAAGATGAATGCCGCCCAGATTGAATTGCTGGAGCGGCAATTTATTAAGAAGAAATTGTTCGAGCATCATCAATTGCCTCGGCTGAGTTTATTTTACCTGTGAGGAATGCAGTCAGGTTTCTCCGCGGTGATGCCGTCGCAGAGCTTTTGAATCCCTTTGTCAGGGGCAGATCGACGCGCGCCAACTTCATGTTTCGGCATCAATCGAGATGGGCTTTGAGTTGATTCCGCAGAAACTCGTTTTTGGAGGCGCAGCCCTGGGATATCACCAGGGATCGCCTGTGCTGGTCTCCCGAGCCCTTCCGGGTGAAGTTGTGGAAGCTGAGCAGGTGCGCCAGGCAAAAGGGATGACCCATGCGCGTGTGAAGCGAATTGTCAAGCCTGCCGCCGAGCGTGTTCAAGCCGCCTGCCCCTACTTCGAGGATTGCGGAGGTTGCCAGTATCAGCACTTCCTGACAGAAAAGCAGACCGCCTGGAAAATTGCCATCCTGCGGGAAACTCTTTCCCGTCTGGGAGGAATTGAATGGACGGCTGAAATTCCTGCGCATACGGCATTTCCCTGGAATTATCGCAATCAGGCGCAATTCAAAGTGGAAACGCTGCCTGCCGGAAAGGCGCGGGTGGGGCTCTTCGCCCCTGAATCGCACCGGTTAGTGGATATTGATTCCTGCCGCATCCTGTCTCCCTGCCTGAATAAGACTCTCGCCGGCTTACGCCAACTCCTGGACTGTGACGACCTTGCAGGGTTCCAGGAAATTGAAATGATGACTGATGATCGTGATCAGCATGTGATGCTGCGGCTATGCGGACAAGCGCCTCCTGCCAAAGCCCAAAGTATGGGCCATAAAATTTTCAGGGAATTGCCGCAGGTGCAGACGGTGGCCTTTCAGAGGGTCAACGGTGAGGCAAAGATTCTGGGTCAGCCAATACTTGTTTATCGCGTCGGACCCTTTGACTATCAAATCAGCCCAGGTTCCTTTTTCCAAGCCTCGCGATTTCTTCTCCCTGAGCTTGCCGTTGCGGTCACAAAAGCCGCGACAGGCGCTAAAGAGCAGAACGCCTGTGAGGCCGGGTCTCTTGCCCTCGATCTTTATGCCGGAGTCGGGCTGTTGACGCTTCCGCTGGCCCAACATTTCGGAAAAGTGATTGGAGTTGAGATGCATCCGGGCTCGGCGGCGGACCTCAGGGCGAACGCTCAAACCTACGGTTCATCTCGAATCGAGGTTGTCCACCGATCGGTATTTGATTTTTTGCGGCGCTTTTCCAGGCCTCAACCCGACCTCGCTGTATTGGACCCGCCCCGCTCGGGCGTCGGATATCCCTCGCTGAAAGCACTGGCCAGGCTTCGGCCACAGCGAATCTTCTACATCAGTTGCCACCCTCCAACACTCGCTCGCGATCTCGCTTTTCTCCTTCAACAGGGTTATGTTATGACTTCCGTTGAGATGTTCGACTTTTTCCCTCAGACATACCATATCGAAGCTTTTGTACAACTCCGTTGCGCGCATCGGTAAGTCGGATGTTGTTGGGTTGAGGGGAAGGCATGGAGAGAGAATCGGCGCCGGTTTTCGCAACTGAAGCTGTCTGTTCTCAGTCATTCCCCAAACCTTCATCGGCGCCTGACGGATGAGGCTGTCATCCCATGAGAAGCCCCCTGTTGCTGCTATCCTGCTGCTTTGCGCTCGGGATTCTATTCTCACATGCGCAGGGTGGCACTTGGTTCTTGTACCTTCTTGCCTGTCTGTCCTGCGCCCTCACGGGCCTGTTCGCGTTATGGCGCAATTGGCGTCGTGGAGCTGCCTTATGCATCCTGACAGGTTTTCTTTTTGCAGGAGCGTCTGCCGCCCGCCTGTTTCGATATCGTTTTCCACCTGACCACATTGCTCACCTGAGTGAATGGGGCTTTGATCTGAGCCGGCCGGTTTGTGTTGAGGGGACGCTGGTGACCAATCCCCTGCTCATGCCGTATGGGATTCAATTCGATCTTCAGGTGCTCTCGATTTCGGAAGGCAATGTTGCTCGCCAGGCAGCCGGAAAAATCCGTCTGCGCGTTTGGAATGGCTGGCATTCTTCTCTCCCTGCGGCCTCACTGGGCCTCCATTACGGTGATGCGATATCGGCTCTGGCTCGTTTGCGTCGACCGCAGAACTATGAAAATCCTGGCGGCTTCAATTATCGTCGCTGGCTTCAATCGATTCAGGACATTACATGGGAAGGGACCGTCGAACAACCAGATCTCATCGAGAAGCTGCCGACTACACGCTCGCTTTCTTTCTGGAGATGGATTCAAGCCGTCAGACAGAAGCTGCTCGATAGCATCGATCAACTCTACCCACCCTGGTCTCTGGAAGGGCGCGACGGAGCAGTATTAAAGGCGATCCTGCTTGGCGATCGCTCCTCGCTTGACTCAAACACGGTTGAAGACTTTCGCAAGAGCGGCCTCTATCACCTGCTGGTGGTTGCGGGCTTGCACGTCGGATTGCTGGCCATGCTGGTTGGCGGCCTCTTGCGCTTGTTGCGCCTGCGCGAACCCTGGAGGACTGCCCTCTTGATTGTATTTCTCGGCTTTTATGCCACGCTGGTTGAACAGCGTGCTCCGACGTTGCGCGCAACCCTGATGATCGTGGCCTATCTGCTGGCGCGGCTGCTTGATCGCGAGCAGCCCGCGCTCAATGCAATCGGGCTGGCCGCATTGATTCTGCTCTTCCACCGGCCGGCGTGGCTGTTCGATTCAGGTTTCCAGCTTTCCTTTGCCGCGGCGTTGTTGATCGCCGGACTCGCCGCGCCTATTCTCGAGCGAACGACAGAACCCTATCGCCGAGCGTTGCGGCACATCCAGGACTCTTCATTCGATGTCGCCCTTGAGCCTCGCCTCGCTCAGTTCCGTCTCGATCTTCGCCTTGCCGCAGATTGGATGATGCATGGTCTTCCATTCCTGAGCGCGCGGCCTGGGTTGCCTCTTATGGTCTTGACAGTCCCGATGAGGGTTGTGATCTGGATCATTGATCTGCTGATTTTTTCTGTGATTGTGCAGATGGGTTTATTGCTGCCGATGGTCGAGATTTTCCATCGCGTGACGCTGGCAGGGATTGGGCTGAATGCGCTGGCGATTCCCGTGATGACTCTTCTTCTCGCCATTGCGGTTCCTGTGGTCGTATTCCATACGGCAGTTCCGGCGCTGGCGGTGCTGCCCGCGAAACTGCTTTCTTTAGTCATGTCATGGCTTTTCAGCCTGACTCAGATTCCCGGACTGCCTCATTGGCTTTCTTTCCGGGTTCCCAACCCACCTTTTTGGGTGGCATGGGGATTTGGCGTTTCCATCGTGGTGACTGCCTGCGCGCTCGCCTTTCATTGGCGGCTTTTCGGTGCATCCGCGGCCTTGGCAGCCGTCACTTTTAGCTTGCTGCTCGCGCTCGATCCTTTTGCTCCACGTGTTCCGAAAGGGATACTTCAGGTGGCGGACCTCGACTGTGGGGGCGGAGAAGCGCTGTTCCTGACGTTTCCCGATCGCACGACCATGATGGTTGACGCTTGCGGAGGAAGCCGAAAGCGGCTGGGCGGGGGTGATCCCTTCCGCGCCCGGCGCTGGGATCCGGGCGAAAACATCGTTTCGCCTTACTTATGGTGGAGGGGAATTAAAGGCGTTGATATTTTTCTTCTCACGGATTCCGGGGCGGATTATCTGAGCGGCGTGCCGGCCATTCTGCGTAATTTTCGGGTGAAAGAATTTTGGTATGGAGCGCTTCCATCGCATCAAGTGGAAGCAAGCCTCCATGAGCTATTGGAGCAGCGCGGGGTGCAAGCGCTTCGGCTTGAGGCTGGTCAGCGAATCCACTTCTCGAAGACTTCGTTTGACGTTCTTGCGGCCCCAGGCGGACAGGATTCCAGTGCGGATGCCGACTCGATTCCTTCAATTGCCCTTCGTATTTCCGGGACGGCAGGATCGATTCTGCTTGCAGGCGATCTGCGCGACGAGGGAATCGAAAGAATTCTGAAATCCCAAGCGCCGATTCAAAGCGATATTCTGCAGGCGCCGCGCGGCTCTCTCGCTGCCAATTTGCTCTCCACATTGGCCGCAAGGGTGGGCCCGCGTGTCACTCTGGCAACGAGCGAAGAAACCCGTTCCGAACAGGCGCTCAACCCGGAAACGTCACAACCCTTCAGGGAGACCGACACAGAGCTTTTCCGCGTGGGAATGGATGGCTCGGTCACGATCAACCTGCGAGGTTCCGAACTCGCGGTCGAGCGCTACCATGGGGAAGAACCTTAATATATAAGCGCAAGAGACGATGATTGGAGAGTTTGATATCCCTTGCTTGGGTCGTTTTCGCAGATTCAGGGGCGCAGCGTCGATTGTTCCGGAGGCTGTTGTTTGACGGAGACCAGATTTCCGGTGATAGTGCCCACCAGCATCATGGCCTTGATGCGCAACGGAAGGCGCTCCTGATCGTCGCTGAACCAGATCAACATTCGCCCTTTCTTCTTGTAAAGGTCGCCCAGGGCGCGAGGCTCCACGCGGAAGGCGTAGCGAGTTCCCATGGGCGTTTGAACTCGCTCGCGTTGTTGAACGTCGACCAGCACCTCATGGGTTTGTGACCCGTCATTGACGGGAATTCTGATCTGCTCTCCCATATGCATCGGGGCGCGGCGCAGGTAATAGAAAGCCGTAATGATATCCTCCACACAAGCTGGAATCGCATTCTCAGCCTTTTTGACGGGATGATCGGGCTTGCTGAGATCTTTTTCATTCAAGACCGCCACTTTGCGGACGCTATCAAACACAATTTGAGTTTGTTTATGCCTTCGGCCTTCATTGATGGTTTTGGAAATTTCCCGCGAACAGAGCGTGCGAGGATCAAAAACCGAATGATAAGCATTGTCGATGTTGAAGAGCAATGAGACGAATCCTGAGGAGCGAGCGGTGGTGTCGAGCTCATAATCGTCATGAGACCCGCTGCCAAGCTGCTTGAGCGAGGCCACAACTTGTCCGGCGGGGAAGACGGACCAAGTCACGTTATAAGTCAGTGTTTCACCCGGGGCGAACGGCAAGGGTTCCGATGCTGGAGAAGTCGCAAGGGCCATTCCGCTCATGGAGAGAGCCAGCGCCAGGACACACAATTTCTGTAAGA
>DATGKJ010000246.1:0-7560 GCA_035294685.1 Terriglobia bacterium
CGTGGCTCGTTCCAATATGGGCGCGCATCCAAAGATCGTTGTCTCGTTCGAGACCCAGGATAAACAGATCGTCAAAAGGGACCGTGCCCCATGTTTTGCCGGCTCGCAGGCGGGCCGTCATGGCGTAGTCATCTCCTTGAGCTTGCGGAAACCATCGCGCTAGAAGGCCGCCTTCAGTTTGGAGGAATGGACTGGAATCGCGGACGAAAAGCTTTCCAAATTGCAGATCTCCAGTTGAGTCAAGCGTGAAGCGCCTTTCGGGAACATCCAACAGCAGAGCTTTGATGCCTGAGCGGTATTCCAGCGCAAAGCCATTCTTGAAGAATGAGGCGGCGGTAGGGTTGTTCCAGCTTGCATTGCGAAAGGTGCGGCCCGAAAAGTCGAGGCCGCTCGCCCAACTGATCCGCCCGTTGGTGATGGATTCAATCTGCGCGCCTCCTTCGATTTTTTCCAATTGCAGGTTACCCACAGGCTGAGAAGAACCGAAGAACGTGTTGGCCAAATCCCATCGCTCTCTGCGTCCATCGAGATAGACCTGGTAGCGCCAGCGGGCGCTTTCCTCGAAGGGACTGCTGAACGAGGCAAAGACGCGCTCTTTATTGGGGTCCCAGCGGAGCAGGGAATTGAAGTTGATTGCCTGATGGCGAAGATTGAAAAATTCAGGATAGATCGTATCGTAGGGCGCGCCGCGCAGCAGGGAAAGGAGCCCTGCCATGACGCCGGGACCCCAGCCGTTTCTTTCATTCGGGATAAACTCGACGTCAAAGGAAGAGTCTTCAAGGGGCCGAAGATCCATACGCGGTTGTGAGAAGATGCGAAGAGCGGCCAGCCGCGCCTGAGTGGTCAGAAAATCGCTGCGCATCAGCGTCGTGTCGGGGCCGAAGGCAAAAGCGCGGTTCAGGAGCACGGGGTCCAAACGCGGCACAGGAGTCATGCGTATCTCCCGAACCTTCGGCATTCCAATGCGGTTCCAGTATTTGAGCGCCGCATCGAGGTTATCTTCCAGGTCGTAAATCGTGGCCATGAAATTATTGGCGTATGAATCGTGAGGGTCCAGGCGAAGCGTCTGGTTCAGGTACGCCTTGGCTTCAGCATACTTCTTTTGCACGAAGGCAATGCCCGCCAATTCCGTGGGAAAGCGCTTGTCACGCGGAGCCTTGCGAAAACCGCGCTTGAATGCCTGCCTCGCTTCGACCCAACGCTTGAGTTTGGCCAAAGCCAGGCCGCGGTAGTAATCGACTTCGGGGGAACTGTTCGGCCAAGAGGCTGTCATATCCACAATCTGCTGCCACTGGCCCTTCTGATACGCTTTTTTGATTCCGGTTAAGTCAGGTTGCGGGGCTGATATCGCAGTGGCCTGTTGACCGTGGGAAGTTGCGTCGAGCACAGTTGCCTTCTGAAGCGGAGGGGTGAGAAGGCAGAGCGTGAGGATGAAGGGTGAGAGGCTCACTCTGTTGATCGCTGCAAATTACAGTGACAGCCTCGGCTGTAGCGCCGGTGTCCCCACCGGCGCCTTTTTGATGATCAGACCGGCGCTGCGGACAGCGCCGCTACAGAGAATGTTGTCACTGTAATTTACAGCCCTCATTAGGATGGAGGAACGGCCAGCAGCGTCCAGTAGCGGGCGGCCTTCCAACTCTTTTCAAAATCGGCGCGATGAGAAGCCGCCATTTTCTTGCCAGCCGGGTCGTTTACGAAGACGAGATTTTGCGCGGGGTCCAAGCCTACCACCACCACGTAATGAAGCGCGCTCTCCAGATTTCCTTCACGAAGGCAGACGATGAGCGGACGGCCTTTGGAAAGGTGTTGCTCCAAATCGTCCCAATCGCCGTGAAAGGTGAAGGCGCGGAGTCCCTGGCGCTCAAGATATTGCTTCATATCGCGGGCGAAGATGCCGCGAGCTTCCGGCGTATAGAGCGCGCGCTGAATGGATTCGACGGTTGGGACCTCGCGCCTGAACCGGGGGTCTTTCTGGGTCCAGTATTCGAGGATCATGGAAATGCAGGCGGCCCCGCAACCCTCCCTGGGCTGCCTGACGAAGGGAACATCCAGCCATAATCCTGTAGGCGTTGCGGCCATCGCGCACACCGCCGCAAGCGTCAACAAAGCGATGATTCCACAGGTCAGGCGGCGCATCTTTCAGGCCTTGACGATCAGGATCACGATGACGGCGGTGGCCAGCGCAATGATGATATAGGTCAGTTGTTGATTGGTGAGCGCTCCGGCGGCAAAATCGTTCTGAATTTTATCCGTCTGCCTGGCAAGCTGAGCGAGTTCCTGGTTGCTCAGTGCCGGGATCGCCTGCTGCACCTGCTTCATGTTCAGTTTGGTTTTCTTGAGGGCCGCTTGGGCGGGTTGCGAGGAAAAGAACTTTTCGATTTTGGAAATATTGTTCTGCCGCGTGGCGGATGAACGGACTAATGCCTGGTGCAAGCCCTGAGTTGAAACCACATGATCCTGAGCGGATCGCGTCTGGCAGGGAAGATAAAGAACAAAAAAGAACGCAAAGGCGTATGCAATGAGATTCTTGAGTTTGAGCGACATCGAGCCTCCTCGTGAATATTATGTGCACATTATGAGGGAAAACGCGCAGCCTGCGCAAGGCAATGTAGCGCCACCGTCCCTGCGGCAATTTCGCACGTAGCGCCGGCCTCTGGCCGGCAAGTGAGCCAGCGAGACGCGGGCGCTACGTTTGGCCCCGAAGATGTTTTCATTATATTTACGCGGTCTTTCATTCGCCCACTTACCGGTCGCGCTACGCGGAATTTCTGAAGAGCGACTTTCCCCGTGTGCCGCTAACCTCGGATGCGAACCTTGCTACGCATGACAGTCCCCAGGTTTCTCAGAGCCCGTTGGACGAGTGGGGCGAGGCTTTGAAACAGCTTCTATGTCTTTGCAGGGTGAAAATTTTGAGATTCAGGGAACAAGTGAAGATTGGACTTCATCACGATGGCTGGATTCAAGTACGAAGTCTCCGGGATGGGTCGCCCGCGAAGGATGTGATCCACTGCCAGACGGACCGCCGTTTGCCCCTGGACGTAAGGACGTTGATAAATGGACGCTGCAATCGTTCCCTTTTCAATATAAGGAACCATCTCTGTAAAGAGATCCGTCGTGATCAGGATAATTTGGCCGCTGAGACCCCGCGCCCCGATCGCGCGACAGACCGGCAGACAGTTGGCGGTTGTCACATAAAGGCCCGCCAATCCCTTCAAATCGTGCAGCAGCGAGAAGCATTTCTGGAAGGTCTCATCTTCGTCTTCGTGTCCTTCCAGCGCTTTAACCACTTTGCCGCCGGAGCAAAACTTTGAGAACTGCTGAGAGAAGGAATGCACCTTGGTGCGATGATCCTCAGTCATCATCATGCCCGTGATCACGGCCACCTCGGACCGGGGAGGCGTAAATCGCCCCATCAACTCCGCCGCGAGGCTGCCGCTGACGCGAGGGTCCACGCAAACCACGGAAGATCGCGCGGCTCTTGGAGCATCGGAAGCGACACAGATCACGCGAATATTTTTTCTCTCCGCCTTTTCAAGCAGCGGGGCAAGACGCTGAGGATCGCCGGGAGTAATAATCAGGGCTTGAATGTTGTCCCTCAGCAACTGCTCCATGGCATAGTCTTCCCCCTGGCCCAAGCGCTCCACGGGGCGGTAGAGAACCTCAACGCCTATAGGCGCGAATCGAGCGGCCTCGGCCAGAATACCGGCTCGAAGACGGTCATAAAAGAAGTGGATTTCCAGGGGGATGCATACCCCAATGCGGACCACCGAGCCTCCTATGGATAACGCTCGGGCCGCAAGGTTCGGGGTGTAACCCAAGCCCTTGGCGATTTGCAGGACGTTGCGCCGGGTCTGCTCGCTGATCCCCTTGCGGCCATGCAAGGCGCGGTCTACCGTGCCGATTGAAACATTGGCCAGCTTTGCGATTTCACGAATTCTAATTCTTGAAACAGGCGTTACAGTCCCGTCGGTTTTCGCCATAGAGTTTTCGTTGCTCAATGCAGCAAGCGGCCTCGCAGCCTGGCGTTCATCATTCTATCTTCTTGATGGGGCCGGTGAGCGTGCCCTGTCGGCTCTGAAGCCTATGCGGGTTTTATTCTATCGCAGGAGGATGTGGATGAGAAAAGGGGGTGACTGCCGCCTGCGTCTGCAGGTCTGCTGGAAAAATCTTTGTCGTGCGCGTTAACGTAATTGGGCTGAGTGCTCTCGCAAAATCCCCTGCTGCGGGTAATCTACAGGGGATTACAGATTATAGTGACACTATTTGCTGTAGCGGCGCTGTCCTCAGCGCCGAAAGACGCCGGTGGGGACACCGGCGCTACAGAAGAAGTCGTCACTATAATTTGTAATCCTCAGTAGGGGCCCGCCAGCGCTCAATAAATGGCGGCAGAAGTGATCCGAAAGTTGGAGGGCTTCCCAACCATTACCCGACAATGGGAACATTACGTTGAGACCCAATGGTGGCCGTGGGCCCTGGAAGATCGTCGGTTGGAGGCTGTTCAATCGGTATACAACCAACTTTTTGCCGTGTGTCAGATGCAGCCATGTATCGTGTCGATTCCAGAACAAATAGTGGCGCAACGCTATAGCTTGAATCGGTCTGCTGCAAGTTTGGTTCGGAATCGCCTTGCTAGAGCTTCTTAAGAAGATTTCGGGCGGTATTCAGCGACTGGCGGCGCTTGAAAAAGTCGTGCCAAGCCTTCGATTTTCTGAGCCGCTCGGCGAAGTTGCCCAGATTGAAATTGGAGGGGACGATCGTGGAGTTTACCTCCGACCAATCGAGGGGTGTGGAGACGGGCGCTTTGGGGCGCAGACGCACGCAGAAAGGCGCCACGGCGGTCTGACCGAAGCCGTTGCGAAAGGGATCCAAATAAACCCGTCCGTGGCGCGCCGCGACCGAGTGCTCGGTGGTAAGTTCCTTCGGATGCGCAGCAGCGACGCGGGCCACGAATGCTTCAGCGAACGATAGGACCTCGTCCGCATCTGGGCCGGCGCGCAGCGGCACCCAAACGTGCATGCCGCGGCCGCCGGAGGTTTTCGCGTAGGAGACGAGCTTGAGGCGGTCCAAGGCTTCCTTCACATACAGCGCAGCACGGGCGGCATCTGCGAATTTCCCTGATTCAGGATCGAGATCAAAACAGAGCCAGTCCGGCCTGCGCGGCGAGCTAGCGCGCCCGGCCATAACGTGCACTGCAACGCAACCCAGATTAACCAGCGCAAGCTGAGTGGTCAGCGAGCCGCCCACAACGTATTCGGTGGACTTTGTTCCAGTAACGTGAGCGATACGCTTGCTGGGTGTGCCGGGCGGCAGCCCTTTGGGCTTCTCCTTCTGAAAGAAGCATTCCCCGCGCATGCCGTCCGGGCAGCGTTCAAGCGACAATATTCGATCCCTGAGGTAAGGCGAGAGCTTGGGAAAGACCGTTTGGTAAAATTTGACGAGATCAAGTTTGGTGTAGCCCTCGTCAGGCCAGAAGACCTTATCGGGATGTGAAATCTTCACGGGCAGTTTTCGTGACTTGGGCGAACGGCCTTTCTGATCCATCATGATTGAGCCTCGGGCAGATGTACTTCCTGGGGGCGCTTGTCTTCCCGCAAGCCAAGAAAGACGGGCTGGCGCAGCTTCCCGTCGCCGGTCCACTCCTGATACGAGATTTGCGCCACGAGCTTCGGAGCCAGGAACGTGACACCCTTTTCGGCAACGGGTTCCGACAGGGCGGACTCCTTCCTGATCAGCGCCTGGAATTCCCGAAAGAGAGAAGCCAGGGTTCTTTGGTTGAATCCTGTTCCGACCTTGCCGACGTAACGGAGTTTCTTCTTCTCGTATGCGCCCAGCAGGAGTGCCCCAAAATATTTCCGAGCGCCCGTGGGTTGGGTGAATCCCACAATCAGAAACTCGTCTTCGTGGTGGACCTTTACTTTTAGCCAGTCGGTCGAGCGTCCGGATCGGTAGGGCGAAGACGAGGCTTTGGCCACGAGTCCTTCGTAACCCCGCCGTTTCGCAACGCGATAAGCTTCAAACCCACGTTTCGCAAGTCTTCGCGAGAGCAACAAGAACTTGCTCGAATCGATCGATTCGCGCAGCGTTGCGCGCCTTGCTGATAGAGGTTCGGGGCGAAGGTCTTTTCCCTCCGAAAAGAGGCAGTCAAAAACCGCATAGACCGGATCTCCCTTTCCTTGCTGAAGGAGCTGAAATCGGGACACACCCTTGTGGTCAAAGACAACCATTTCGCCATCGAGGATCAACCGTTTGGGTCTAAGACGGCGGATCTCAGCGGCAATGTGAAGAAATTGCCGCGTGCGATCAATCGCATTTCTTGAAAGCAGCCGGACTCGATGACCTTCTTTGTAGGCCAGGATCCGGTCTCCATCGTACTTTTCCTCGTAAACCCATCCCGGTTTGTGAAAGGGCTTGCGCACGAGCGTAGCCAGCATAGGCTTAATCTGTAACGGGATCGTCTTTGCCAAATAACCTCCCAAGCGATCGAAGCCCGCTCAACGGTTTCATCTTCGCCGCGCGCGACGCTTCCCGGCAGCGGGGTCAGCGGATGCGGTCGCAGCGATATCCCCTCCTTCCTCGCGGGCAATGTCCGCAAGAAGGCGATGGGTAATCGCTGAATCAGGACGGCTTTGAGTGATGTCCTTGCTTGATGCATAACGGTCACGGTGCTTGATGAGCAGCCAGCTCGAACGTGCCGCTTTCCTGCCAAACCCCCGGGTGCGGACCAAGACCCATGATCCTTTCAGCTTCCTGCCGTGAAGCGTAAACTTCAATTCGCCTTTCTGCAGCGCGACATCCACATCTTCGCTTTCTGGCGCCCACGTTCCCTTGTCCCATACCATCACCGTTCCGCCCCCATACTCGTCCGGAGGTATGACGCCTTCGAAACCAGCGTATTCGACCGGATGATCCTCGACTTGCATGGCAAGACGCTTTACAGACGGGTCGAGCGAAGGACCTTTTGGGATGGCCCAGGAGAGAAGAACTCCGCCCCACTCCAGGCGGAGATCATAGTGAAGCCGCGATGCCCTGTGCTTCTGGATCACGTAGACTAGACTACGGCGCCTGTGGAGTGAGGTCTTGTCGCCTGATGGCTCAGGCGTGCTATCAAAACGCCGTTTTCGCCGGTATTCGTCCAGGCTCATAAGACCGATATCTCCGAGAGATCACTACGGGGTCCGATCCTGCCAGACAGGCATAAAAAAGGCTTTACAGGCCCGCACTCGATATCGTCTCCCAAGTAGCCTTCCAGTGTGGCGCATCGCGTAAACTTTGACAACGGTTGCCTTACGTCCCAAGAATCGAGATTGAGCGGTGGAACGACCCCTGCGAGGCGGGGAGGCGTGGTTGGCGGAGCGCCACCGCAGGTTCGCACCGGGCGGGCCGCTCACTTCAGCCCATTCGCGCGGGCGCAAGCCTCGTCGGGCGGGTTGTTTTTGTCTCCAACCGACACCGCGACGCCGTCATTCGAGCGCCGCCCCGGTTTCCCCGATCCCTCGCATCAGGTGCGCAGCGCCACGCAACCGAGACGGGCCGATTCGAGCAACCGCCATTTCTCCCTAT
>DATGKJ010000247.1:0-3881 GCA_035294685.1 Terriglobia bacterium
TACAAATTATAGTGACACTATTTGCTGTAGCGGCGCTGTCCCTTCACTTCGTTCAGGGCAGGCTCTCAGCGCCGAAAGACGCCGGTGGGGACACCGGCGCTACAGAAGAAGTCGTCACTATAATTTGTAATCCTCAATAAGCCCTGCTCGTCTGTCATTCTGACGCTGAGCGCAGCGAAGCGGAGGAATCTCTGTATTTCTGGTAAACTCCTCGAAACACCTTGAAGGACATCCGCGTTCAGCTTTTCAACTTCGGAATTTTCATGCTGAGCGCTGTTTGCTGAAAGCTAAAGCAATACAGGATTCTTCGCTGCGCTCAGAATTACAGATGGACAATTCAGAATGACCGGCAAAACGGCCTCAGCACAACTATCGATGCGTCGGGACAAGTTACATGTTCCAGTCCAATAATGCCCTGGATGGAAAAGGGCGCGCGGTTAACGTATGATAAATCCTAGAGAATAAGACGATGGCAACGACAACTGTTTTGGAACGTCATGAGCCTGTGGCGTCTCGTGACTTGGAGACGGAGATTCGCCGTCTCAAGCGCGACCTGAATGCGGTGATCCTCGCGCATTTTTATCAGGACTCCGAAATTCAGGACCTCGCCGATTTTATCGGTGACAGTCTGCAACTCTCGCAGCAGGCCGCTCGCGCGGATGCGGACGTGATTGTCTTTGCGGGCGTACACTTTATGGCGGAGACGGCCAAGATTCTGAATCCCACCCGGCAGGTTTTACTGCCGGACTTGAAAGCAGGTTGCTCCCTCGCCGATAGCTGCCCGCCGCATCTCTTCAAGCCATTTCGCGAGCAATATGCCGATCATCTGGTGATCAACTACATCAATTGCAGCGCTGAAATCAAGGCGATGAGCGACATCATCTGCACTTCGAGCAACGCCGAAAAGATTATCAACCAGATTCCACCTGAGCAGCCCATCATCTTTGGGCCCGATCGGAACCTGGGCAACTACCTGATGAAGAAAACGGGGCGAAGTCTCCGGCTGTGGCAGGGCACGTGCATCGTGCACGAAACATTTTCGGAACAGAAGCTCCTGCGATTAAAATTCCGCCATCCGCAAGCCAAAGTGCTGGCGCACCCGGAATGCGAGGAGCGCGTTCTGCGCAACGCGGATTATATCGGCTCAACTACCGGCCTTCTGAATTACGTCAAGCAAAGCCCGGATCGGGAATTCATCATCGCCACCGAACCCGGCATCATTCATCAGATGGAAAAGGCCTGCCCCGAAAAGGTCTTTATTCCGGCGCCTTCGGAAGGTTCCTGCGCTTGCAATCAATGCCCGCATATGAGGCTTAATACGCTGGAAAAGCTCTATCTCTGCATGAAGAACCGCGCCCCCGAGATTGTGATGGATGAGGACCTTCGCTTGCGCGCGCTTCGCCCCATCCAGCGCATGCTGGAAATGAGCTAAAAAAGCTGCTGAATCATTGGATCAATGGTCCCGATCTCTCGATGGCTCAAACTCTGGACCTCTGCTCTTATCAAGGACTTTTAAGACGCTTCCTTGCCGAGGATATCGGCGCTGGCGACCTTACCAGCGAGGCCGTGGTCACCCCAAGCCAGGTCGCAGTAGGCTGTTTTATCGCCAAGGCGCCTCTTGTGCTTGCAGGACTTGAAATCGCTTTGGAAGTTATCCGCCTACTGGATTCGGACCTTGACGCAGAGATGCGTCATCACGATGGAGATTTCCTCGAACCCGGAGATGAACCGGCCATTGTGCGAGGCAAAGCGCGGGCATTGCTTTCGGGCGAACGCGTGGCGCTGAACCTGCTGCAAAGACTCAGCGGCATCGCAACCCTGACTCGAAAATATGTCGAGGCGATCAAGGGAACAAAAGCTGAGATTCTCGATACCCGCAAGACGACGCCTGGTTTGCGAGCATTTGAAAAATACGCTGTCGCAGTCGGAGGCGGGTCCAATCATCGGCTCAATCTGAATGATGCGATTTTGATCAAGGAGAATCACATCCATCTGGCAGGAGGCGTCCGCCAGGCCATTGCCTGCGCTCAGGCTGCGGGAAAAAATGCGCGGTTCGTGGAAGTGGAAGTCACCAGCCTTGAAGAACTCGAGGAAGCTCTGGTTGAGAAACCCGATGTGATTCTGCTGGATAATATGACGCCGGAAAGTGTGGAGAAGGCGGTAGTGATGGCGCGGCAAAGAAGCGATAAAGTCCTGTTGGAGGCTTCAGGCGGGATTACGCTGGAAAATGTCCGCCAATACGCCGAGGCCGGCGTCGACTGGATTTCCATCGGCGCCCTTACCCACTCAGCTCCAGCAGCCGATCTGAGCCTTGAAATTGAACCCGCTCTTTGATTGAATCATCGCTTCATTAGAACCATCGATTTAATGAAGCAATGATCCAATTCGATCATGTCCAACTCCAGCATGAAAACTGACATTCTCGTGATTGGCAGCGGGCTGGCCGGCTGCGCCGCGGCCTGGGCGGCCGCCAAGAAAGGCGCCGAAGTGACCCTCGTCACCCGCGCCGAGCATCCGGAAGAGAGCAATACCTTTTGGGCGCAAGGCGGCATCATCTATGAAGGCAAGGATGACTCACCTGAAAAGCTGGTGCATGACATCCTCCAGGCCGGAGCCGGCCTGAGCTCCCCAGAAGCCGCTTGGCTATTGAGCCGCGAGGGGCCGCGGCTGGTCAAAGAAATTCTGATCGACGAGATCGGAGTCAATTTCGACCGCGCGGCTGGCGGCGACGAAGAATGGCACCTGACGGCCGAGGCCGCGCACTCTCTGCCGCGCATCCTTCATCACAAGGATCAGACCGGCTCGGCCATCGAGCAGGTATTTCTCGCGCGCGTCATCGAGCATCCCCAGATCAAGCTCCTTGGGAAGACCACCGCCGTGGACCTCCTCACCGTCTCCCATCATTCTGAGGAACCGCTGGATGTGTATAAACCTCTGACATGCGTGGGAGCTTACGTCCTTCACCAGCCGAGCGGTGAAATTTTCCCGATTCTGGCGAAGGAGACCATCCTTGCCACGGGTGGGCTTGGACGCGTGTATCTGCACACCACCAATCCTCCGGGCGCGGTAGGCAGCGGCATCGCGATGGCCAGCCGCGCCGGAGCCCGCTGCATCAATATGCAATACGTGCAATTCCATCCCACCACGCTTTACCATCCCAGCGGGCGTTTTCTGATTTCCGAGGCCATGCGCGGCGAGGGCGCGCGACTGGTGGATAGCCATGGACGCGAATTCATGTCGCGCTTTCATCCCAACGGGTCGCTTGCTCCGCGCGATGTCACGGCGAGGGCTATCTATCAGGTGATGCTTGAATCCGGCGAGCCGTGCGCCTACCTGGATATCTCTCACAAACCGGCTGACCAGATTCGTGATCGCTTTCCGGGCATCTATTCCCACTGCCTTCAGCTTGGCATCGACATCACCCAGCAGCCCATCCCGGTGGTGCCCGCAGCGCACTACAGTTGCGGCGGCATTGCAGTTGACGAGTGGGGGCGCACCAACCTCGCCCGGCTGCGAGCGGTCGGTGAAGTCTCGTGCACCGGTTTGCACGGCGCCAACCGGCTGGCGAGCACCTCGCTTCTGGAATGCCTGGTGTGGGGCACGAGGGCGGGAGCCCACGCTGCGGAGGGCTCTCATGGCAGCGAGGACTACTACATTCCGCGCATTGTCCCCTGGCGTTACGAGCATGAAGCCGTCGATCCAGCCTTGATTGCGCAGGACTGGCTGACCATCCAGCAAACCATGTGGAATTACGTGGGACTGATTCGCAGCGAAAAGCGATTGAATCGCGCCTATGAAATTCTGCGCGAACTCGATGTGGAAATTTCCCGATTTTACGAAAGAGCCGAAGTGACGGACGCCATCATCGGCCTGCGCAATGG
>DATGKJ010000248.1:0-12141 GCA_035294685.1 Terriglobia bacterium
GGCGTTATACGAAGCGTTCCAATACGTCCATGAGAAGCATCCGCATCTCATTCTCCAACAGGCTGCTGCCGGTGGCCTGCGTCTCGATCTTAGAACATGCAGCGTCTTTGATGAGCAATACACCTGTGACCGTGTGAGCTCACCCTGGGTCTATCAGATGTCGGCGGGTCTCGATGTGTATCTCCCGCCGGAAATCCTGGTGACGCCGAATGGAATGGCGGGCCATCAGCAGCCTGATTTCCTCACGGTGCTGCGGGCTGCATATTTCCTGGGAAACACACCCATGCTCTTCAATGCCATGCTGCCCAAGAGCATGGAAGACTTCACCCCTGAGCGTCGCAAACAGTTCCAGCGTTATGCGGCAATTTATAAAAACTTTGTCCGTCCGATACTGACGGATTGCAAAGTGTGGCACCATGCTCCAGTGAACGCTGCGGGGGGGATTAAGGCAGGAGATTGGTTTGCGATGGAGTTTACCTCATCGGACAGGAAGAAGGGTTGGGCTACAATCATCTATTTGTCCAAGGCAAACCGGAAGGAGTACACATTCAAGCTAAAGGGCCTTGACCCCGCCAAATCCTATAAGGTCACTTCCGACAATACGGGAGCAAGCTCACAGTTCAGCGGATCACGTCTTACAGAACACGGCCTGTCAGTTCGCTTGGGTACAAGTCAATCATCGGAAGTGATTCTGTTTGAAATGTCAGGGTAAGCCGGAATGTGGTTTGCGCAACGCGCTGGCAGTTTCACCCTTCTACCCGAAAGAGTGCTTCTTGTTGAATTCATCCATCTTTCACTTCATCACAAATGGCAAAATACGCCAGTTCAGATCTGCCTCAAAAGTACGATGGTGAAGCTCTCCTTCGGCAAGTACGCGTAAGATGGGTTCCTGACGCTCGGCATCTTCCTCCGAAATTACCTGCATTGGCCATGCCGCAGTGGACTTGTCCCCATTTTTGAGCCAAACGGTTAAGACTCAAAATTCAGCAAATGGTATGAAAATGCCATCGAAGGGAGAATTGAGTCATGGGTTTGTCTCGACGGCAGTTCACGAGGGAGTTTAAGTTGGCGGCGATTCAGCGGCTGGAGATGGGGGCGTCCGTCGCGGAGGGGTCGCGGGCCTTTGAAGTGAATCCGAACACGCTTCACCGCTGGCGGCAAGAGTTTCGCCAGGGGCCGGGCAATGCATTTTCGGGCTTGGGGAAGCGGCGCGGGGACGATGGCCGCGTGGCGCAACTGGAGCGTAAGATCGGCCAGCAGGCCCTGGAGATCGATTTTTTGAAGGGGTGCTTGCAGCGCATCGACGAGCAAGCGGAAGCTGCAGGCACGGGCTGGAAAGCCGCTGTCTACAAACAGATCGAAAGCCAACGGAAAGAGGACCCAGGCTTGACGGTGGAACGCATGTGCGCGCTGGCCAAGGTGAGCTGGGCGGGGTTTTATCGCCATCCGGCTAATGCGCCCCCCGGCCGATCGGGACATGGCGCTGCAGGATGCGCACCAGCGGGTGGCGCGGGAATTTCCCAGCTCCGGTGGGTCGCGGATGACGCGGGAGCTCTTGCGGCGCGGCGGGGCGGTGAATCACAAGCGTGTCTATCGGCTGATGCGCGAGGATAATCTGCTGTGCCTGCGGAAGCGGAAGTTCGTGGTTACGACCGACTCCAATCACGGCCTGCCGGTCTATCCCAACCTGGCGCGCCGGATGACGCTCACGGGGCTGGATCAGCTCTGGGTGGCCGATCTCACCTCCATTCGCCTGGAGCTGGAGTTCGTCTATTGGGCAGTGATTCTGGACGCCTTTTCCAGGCGGGGGATCGGCTGGGCGCTGGACCGGGAACTCTCGACCGAGCTGACGCTTCAGGCGCTCGGCATGGCGATCGAGAGGCGGCGGCCTGCGCCCGGACTGGTGCATCACTCTGATCGCGGCGTGCAGAACGCCCGCCATGATTACACCGCACTGCTCCGGGAGCACGGTATCGAGATCGGCATGTCGCGCAAAGCGAATCCTTGGGACAACGCGGCGTGCGAGTCGTTCCTGAAAAACCTGAAGTACGAAGAGGTCTACCGCACCGAATATCGCGACCTGGCCGACGCCCGGGTGAGTCTCGGCGTATTTCTCGAAAAGGTCTACAACCAAGAACGCCTGCACTCCGCGCTCGGCTGCTTGCCGCCGGCAGAGTTCGAACGTGGATTGCTCGCTCAAACCCATAAGGAGGCCGCTGCGCGGCACTATTCCTTATGAGTTTTCGGAGGCATGGGGAATCTATCATTTCGATGAGGGCGCGATCCCGCAAGACCCGCGCCCCCACTCATCGAAACGATGAGTTTCCGGCTGGCTATTCCTTGGCCGGTTGCTCTCCAGCAGCCCACCTCCGCTTCACCCGCCGGGGGCCATCTTGCAGGAAAACCCGTTCGCTGTACAATCGGATTCCAGCGAACGGCAGGCAGTGTCTTAACTGTTTGTCTCACCCCAGGGGACAACCGCAGTGACGCATTCGCGTCACATTTTCGGACGATCCTTACCCCCTGCGCTCTCCCCGCAAGGGGGGAGGGCGGCGCGACGCGACGGGTGAAAGGCTGCAAAATACGTAAGTGAACTTATGAAATACAGAACTTAGGCAGCGGTGCCGCTTATTTACACCATCTTTCCTGCCTTGATAACGCGGTCCACAAGACTCCCAGGCGCGGTCGTTTCTTTGAGGGTTTTTCCCTCCAGGGCCGCAGGGACGGCCCAAAGAATCATGTTCTGATAGTAGTCAGCGCCATAGACACGCTTCCCAGTATTGCCGCTGACCACGTTCGGTTGAGTCCACGTGTACCCGTACTTCACGGAAATGCCTTCGAGACACGTCTTGAGGATATGCAATCCGACGTCTCGTTGCCCGTTGTACATGTAGGTGGCTGCCAGCATATACACTTCCGGGGGAAAGTAACCGTATGTTCCATACCCCACATGAGACACAGGTTTACCATCAGGCTCTGTAAAATTAGCGGCCCCATAGCGATTGATTGCGACGCAGGTGTTCTTGATTGTATCCAGCACGACGGGCACCCGATCCTTCTGAAAGACTCCGGGCAAGCCGTGATAGCTTGTCATCCAATCGCCATCCAACTGGTAACCAAAGATGAGATCGGATTTCTTGTCGAGTTCCGGCTCGTAATATGCCAGGTAGTACTTGCCTGCCCAGAGTTTCGATTCCATCAGCTCGCTGCCGGTTTTGATCCACTGTTGGCATTGAGAGGCAAATTCAGCGTCCCCCATCTTATTTGCCATGCGCTCTGCCATCCGCAGCATCGCCAAGTGAACGCCCCCCACATGCGGCGTCATGCCAAACCATCCGTTGCCTTCGAACCAATCAAGACCGCCTCCTGGTTTGGCATGTGGCTGAGTAGGGTTGCGGTCACCGGCCGGAACGCTGATAATTCCTTCAGGACCGGGACGTAAGTTAATCGTGTAAATAACGGCTTTCTTCAGTGAGGGGTAGAACTCCTTAAGGATTAAGTCATTCCCCGTTGTCTGCCAGTAGCGGTCAAACATGTCCACATAGCAGGGACCATTCAGGGTGTTTTGATAGCCGGGCGAGGGGGTAGCCATATCGCAAGGGTCAGTAGCGTGATAACCTTCCGCCGATCCCGCCGTACAGCCTCCAAAAACCCAGGGCGGGGCGCCATTTTCAAACTGATAGGCTTTGTAGCCGCGCAAGGTTGAAAGGGCCAGTTCAGGGAAAAAGTATGCCAGCGGCACATTTCCATAAAAGCTGCAAGGGATGCACTCAATCTGCGGGCACTCCCGTGGACACTCGCTCATCCCGAAAAGGCCATCCTCCTCCCGGCACCACTTGCCGATCGGCGCTTTAGCCACTGCCCAATAACCAGTCTTCGTGATCAGATGGAGAATGTTCACCAGGGATTCGCGCAGCCACACAGGGAGATTCTGATCGGTATAAACAGCCTGTTGCCAGGAAATGGTCCGCTTGAGAAGCGCGTCGTGATTTTCAGCAACGGTCTGAGCTACGTCGACGGCATCCTTATAATTGCGCGTATACATCCGAGCGAAAACGTTGCTCTTCTCACCTTTCCACAAGGGCGAGTACCAGGCGAGAATGATGCGGATCACTTTGGTTTCATGAGGATTCAAGCTGAGGTCCACCGCCATGGAACTGTCGAAATCGTCTTCGCTGCTGCGCGGGAGGCGATCGGCTATGGCCATCCATTGCTGGCCAGTAGCCCAGTCATATCCATCCGTCCAGAGACCGCCCCCAAAACGAACTTTTTCCGAGCCCATCACGCCCAAGACATAGCCTGTACCCGTTTGCGCATCAACGGATAATCCGGAAAACTGGCCGCGTTGCACTTGCTGCCTTCTGGCAGGAATTGCTCCGTGGGCGACCGGGTCCGAGGCGGGAAACCAATCGATGAAGCGCAGCTTCCTCGGGCTAGTAGAGGAGATTTGAGCTTCAGCTTGTGTGGGGCCAGGAAAGCTGAAACCAAGGGTGGCTTTCTGGGATTGGGGGGTCGAGTTTCGTAAATGAACTTCAAAGATGGCCGCAGGGGTATTTGATGTCTTGACATCCCCTGGAACAAATGGCGTCCAGGCTCGTAGCCCCACACTCAAAGGAGCGTCCAACTCGTATTCCAGGTCAGCGATGGGGTAGTGCCCCCAGTAATGAATATCCTGGGCGCTCTCGGTGCCGGTTACGGCCCGGGTCGATAAAATCCAAGTGCGACCTTCGGCGCTCAGGCCAAGGAAACCGTATTGAAGCGGCCCACGCGTGGGAACACCCGAATTGAACAGGTTACAAAATCCGAATGTGCCATCGGTATCGAGGTCGAGAGACCCGGTCGCCACCCCTCCGAGCGGCATCCCATGAGGGACTTCATCGTTGCGGCGATAAATGATGCCACAGGCGGGCTCGGAAAATCCTTCCGCAGAGAATTGGGCCCACCGCCTCCCGGGCACCTCCAGGGGAAATAAACTGGGGCTACTCCTTGCGTATTCCCGCGTTTCCTCTTCGGTCCCTCTTTCAGACGAAGTCTTGCCACTTTTGCAGCTTTCTAATAAGGGACCTCCCGAAGTTGCGACAACGCCCAGCACTGAATCTCGGATGAAACGCCGTCTGTCCATTCTCTCCTCCTTAGTTCTCCACTGAAAAATCTGGTTGCGTGGGGCGAAAATTGCACCTCTTTCTCGCCTCGCCAGTCAGACATTGTAGGGAATGAGGTCAGGGTTTGTGCCTGTCTCTTCCCCCACGTTGATCTTCCCATTTATCACAAGCATTTTAGCGCTGTCAAGCGCTAAATCTATAAGTCAACCGATAAAGTAAGTATGTTTATCGATAAACTTACATCTTATTGATATGGCGCAATAAAAACAGATTGACAAGCCAATGCCTGTCGTCATAAGGGCCTCATGGCGTACAGCTATCCAAAAAGAATGAAAAACATTATTATGGTCACCCATTCGCGAAGGCTGAGGGCGAACCCGTTTGGATTCCCGCTTGCGCGGGAATGACTGACATGAGTGTTTTCGAGAGGACGCAGGGGTCTCTGCAACCTTTTTTAATGAAGTGAGGAATTTTTTCGCTGTCGCTCAAAGGGACGGGTTTTGTCATAAATTACTTCCAGCGGAGGATGGAGATAACCTGGCGGATTATTGGGCCTGCGAGGGATGTTGGGGTGGCAGGTATAGCGGGAATCAGGGAGCGAGGAATCACGCTTTGCGTTCTTAAATAGTTTACCGATTGACTGAATGGCCGATTCGCCCTATAGTTCTGATTTTGACGTCGGATGGAATCAGTTGTTGCCGTATCGAGCGCGGCAGAATGCAAGAGGAGAATGCAGGTTTATGAAGGCCGCGGTGATGTATGAGGTGGGTAGGCCGCTGCGGATAGAGGACGTGCCGGTTCCGGAAATTGGCGTCGATGAGGTTCTGGTAGAGACGCGCAGTTGTGGAATCTGTGGGACGGATCTTCATATTCTAAAAGGATTCGGCTACGTCCCGCCCCTGCCCCATATTCTGGGCCATGAGCCAGCTGGAGTCGTCGCAGCGGTCGGAAGGAATGTGGCAGGTCTCCGAGAGGGCGATCATGTTGTGCCGCACTTATTCCTGAATTGTGGCCGCTGTCACTACTGCCGAATAGGACGTCAGCAGCAGTGCTCCGAGCTTAAGGGAATTCTTGGCGTGCTGGTTCCGGGAGCTTTCGCGGAGTACTTTAAGGCGCCGGCGGCAAACCTCTGCCGGCTGCCGGAGGGAATTGCGTTTGAGGTCGGAGGTTTGTTGGCCGACGCGGTGATTACTTCGGTGCATGCCTTCAGGAGAGCCAACATTTCCATCGGAGACTCAGCGGTGGTGTTGGGCACCGGAGGGATTGGCCTTATTCTGATCCAAATCCTGAAAGCTGCCGGAGTGCAGGCGATCGGGGTTGATCGCTCCGACGAACATCTTCAACTCGCCCGAAAACTCGGCGCAGAGACGACTGCGATAGCCGGAGCGCCCGACACAGTCGCTCAGATTAGGCGACGGACCGATGGGTTGGGCGCTCAATGTGTGTTCAATTGTGTTGGGACGCCTCAGAGCATGCGGGACAGCGCCGACTTTGTTATGCGCTGTGGGCGAATTGTGGTGATCGGAGAGGAAACGGGTCCTCCGCTGATCGATACGACTGAGATCGCCCAGAAAGAGCTCGAAATCATCGGCTCTCGCAATGGAACTCGGCAGGATCTGGTGGAAGGGATCCGCTTGGTGGAGGCTGGAGTCATCATGCCGCCGATCGCCCGGCGCTTTCCGCTGGATGCCATTAATGAAGCATTTGGTTTTCTGCGTCAGGGGGCTCTCGGGCGCGTTGTTATCAACATCAAGTCATGAAGTTTTTTGCAGTTCTATCCTTCGGAGGCTGATGCGATGGAAAAATTAATCATCACGGTAACCTGCGATTCCACGATGTCGTATCCACGAAATCCTCACAACCCGAAAGGAGTAGAAGCCCTGGCCGAAGAGTACATCCGTTCGGTCAATGCAGGGGCGGCGATCTGTCATCTTCACGGCCCCTACACGGTCGATGAAAAAATTCGGGCTGATGGGACAAAACTTTCTGACCTCGATATTCCCGGTTGGCTGCGGTTAAAGACACTCATTACCGATAAAGTTAAACCGGTTATCCAATACGGCATTGCGAATGGCCGGTTTCCCCAACGAATAGAGCTGATGAAGCAGCATCCCGATATGATGTCAATTTGTTTCAATGCCCATGACGAATGTTTTCAGCCGGACCCTCAGTATCCGCCCGTCGAGCTCTACGGAATCCACGATCGCGAGGAGCTTGAAAACTATTGCCGTCTGACCCAGCAATACCACATCAAACCTGAAGTGGAGTCTTTTCATTACGGCGCCATTTGGAATGCACAGCGCATGATTCAAAAAGGCATCCTCAATACACCGGTCTGGACCACTTTTTTCCTCGGATGGCCAGGAGGCTGCTGGACACCGTCCACCGTAAAAGCCCTGCAATATATGCACGATCACAAGCCAGATCAGTTCAACTACAGCGTGAGCGATATGGATCCTCCGACCCATTGGCAGATCCTTACGCAGAGTATCCTGCTTGGCGGTCACATCAGGGTCGGGATGGAGGATAGCCCGTACCTCGACAGCAAGGGAACGCTGGCTCGCAGTAACGCCGAGTTGGTCGAGAAGGCGGTGCGCATTGCGCGGGAGGTAGGGCGCGAGATTGCTTCGCCGGAGGGAGCGCGAAAGATCACGGGACTCAAAGCCTGAGCAACTTGAAAACCGCAGAAGGCTTCCCCAAAGCTAATATTTATTGTTGTGGATTACAAAGTGTCGTAACGCTCCCCGGTTGTGCTGCCACCGTTTCGGCGGCAGTAGGTGAGCAGCGGGTCTTACGTCAGGCACAAGGAGTGCGTCCCATGATTGCCAGTAAAATGTCCGCGCTATGGAATGCAAGCCGCGCTCATTGAGGTAAGCCTTGGTCGATGAGAAGACTTGTTTGACTGCCACCCGTCATGTTTACAGAGGCCGCGTGGCCAACTTAGGCCTTTGGGGAAAGGGTTCTAATAGTGTGTCTGATAGCTGCAATGGCGCGGTCATCCTGGCCGTGAATCCACTCGGGCAAGATGCCCCGCGCCACTGTTTCACCGCTCAGAAGGGTGGCAGGAACGTCCTTTCCCGTCGACTACACTGGCTCGCAACGAGTCAGCCGAGGTTGGCTGGGTTATGAGTCTTACCAAAGATCAATTTTTCCTTCCAGCCGCTGAAGTCAATCTGTGTGATGCGGCGCACGTTATCTTGAGGGGCTGAATAATAAACCTCAGTTTGGTTATTTTTCCGAGATTCAGGAACGACTTTAACAGGCGCTGTTCCGACTAGAGCTCCGTTTTGATAGAAAGATGCCTCAGGGGTGGCAGAATGGTTGTCCACAACCACACGATAATTGCCGGGAGAAAGGGTTAAACCGTTTGCGATTTTGCCTTTATAGATGATATTGACGTTGCTGGATTTGGCAAAAGTCAATCCACACACAAATAATAACGCAACAGCGGTTCCAAGTGACAACGTGACAAGTTTATTCTTCATCTCCGTTTACTTCCTTTCTTGATCCGAAGTTCTTGTTCCTTAAAGTGGGATGGCTTCACAACGTATTTTCGTTGTCCGCTTGATCCAAGGCCCAGCGGCTCATATTTCCACGGATCATCCAGCCGTTCCCAACCGGTTCAATGCGGAAATTTCGCAAGCGCGCAGCCCGCTCCAGTCGGCTCACGCCTTTTCCCCTGAATGCAGACCGGCTTTGCTCAGAGCCAATGATCATCGGCGCGAAAAACCAGTAAATCCGGTCGATCAGCCGGAGGTCATAAAAGCTCCCAAGAACCTCGCTTCCTCCTTCAACCATCACACTCAGAATTCCAGCGTCAGCTAATTTTTTCAGGAGTCTTTTAATGGGAATGCGTTTGCCTTGGAGCCGCCAGACTTGCGCGCCGGCGCGTATTAGCTGCTGGGCCTTGCGGGAAGCCAAGCTGGCGGTCGTTGCCACAATGCATCGGCCTGATTTCAACACCTGCGCGCGAAGCGGAATTCGCAGCCGCGAATCCAACACGATGCGCCAGGGTTCAACAGGACCGGGAGGACGCAGACCGAGATGTGGATTGTCAGTCAGAATGGTATTCACCCCCACAAGAACAGCTTGATGCTCTCGGCGAATCTGGCGCGCCCGGCGTCGTGCCGCTTGGTCCGTAATCCACTTGGAGACTCCTGTTCGAGTGGCGATTTTGCCATCTAGGCTTGTCGCCACTTTTGCCGTCACGAAGGGCAGGCCCGTGGCTCGGAACTTCAAATAAACCTCGTTCAGTGCCGCTGCCTCTGCGGCGCACATGCCTGAAACCACTTCGAGACCGCGCTTCTTGAGAATCGCGGCTCCCCGGCTTTGGATAACTGGATTGGGATCGCGAACGGCATAAACTACACGGCGAATTCCTGATTGCAGGATGGCGTCGGTGCAAGGAGGCGTTCGACCAAAATGGCAGCAAGGTTCCAGATTTACGTAGAGTGTTGCATTGCGCGCGTGCGCGCCGGCTTGCTTCAGCGCCTCAACTTCCGCGTGTGGATTGCCCGCTCCCCGATGAAAGCCGCGGCCCACAACTTTACCGTTGCGAACAATCACGCAGCCTACCCAGGGATTGGGATAGGGCAAAACGGGGCTTTGGCGCGCCAGACTCAAAGCTTCGCACATATAGCGTTCATCAGTCTGCAAAGGGGTGGAGGGCATGGAAGGCTACTGCACTTTGCTCAGGAGGTGCCCTAACTTATCTTTTTTGACTTTCAGGTAAGACCGGTTATTCTTGTGCGGCGTGGTTTCAAGGGGGATTCGCTTCACAATGTCCAGGCCGTAGCGTTCAATTCCACGGATCTTGTGCGGATTATTGGTGAGCAGATGAATTTTACGCACGCCGAGATCGGCCAGAATCTGCGCCCCCACCGAATAATCGCGCATATCGGCCGGGAGGCCCAGACGCTCGTTGGCTTGCACGGTATCCAACCCATCATCCTGCAAGGCGTAGGCGCGAATTTTATTCGTAAGGCCGATTCCTCGCCCTTCCTGGCTCAGGTAAAGGATCACTCCCTCGCCTTTCTCAGCCACTTTGCGCATGGCAGATTCCAGTTGCTCGCGGCAATCGCAGCGGATGGAGTGCAGGGTATCGCCCGTGAGGCATTGCGAATGAACGCGGACGAGAGCAGGGCGGCTGGGGGAAATCCGGCCCATCACCAGCGCCAGATGTTCGCGGTTCTGCGAGGGGCAACTGTAAACATGAGCTGTGAAATTGCCGTATTCCGTCGGAAGCTGTGCCGTGGCAACACGGTCCACAAGCTTCTCGGTATTTCGGCGATATTCAATTAACTGCTCGATCGTAATCATGCGCAGGCGAAAGCGCCGCGAAAGCTCCTGAAGGATCTTCAGGTTGGCAGCCTTGCCGTGCTGATCGAGGATTTCACACATCACTCCGACGGGAGAGAGTCCGGCCAGCCGCGCCAGATCCGCAGCGGCCTCCGTATGGCCAGCGCGGTCGAGCACGCCCCCTGAACGGGCGCGAACTGGAAAAATGTGCCCTGGCCGCACCAGATCATAGGGTTTGGCTCGAGGATCGCCTAACACTCGTACGGTAGCTGCCCGGTCGGCGGCGGAAATCCCGGTGGTGACGCCTTTTCGCGCGTCTACCGAGACCGTAAAGTTGCACCCGAAAGGCTGGGTATTTTCTTCTTCCGGCACCATCGAACTCAGGCCCAATTTCACTGCGCGCGCGCGGGGCAAGGCAACACAGATCAGCCCCCCGCCATGACGAATCATGAAATTGATGTCGGCAGCGGTGGCTTTTTCCGCCGCCATCACCAGGTCCGCTTCGTTTTCCCGATCGGAACTGTCGCGCACGATCACCATATGGCCCCGCCGAATCTCCTTCAGGGCGTCTTCGATGCTGGAATCCGTGTACATAGAGATTTATTTCTTCACCCGATTCAATGCTGCAACCATGGCCAAAGCGGCCCGGGCGGCTTCAAAGCCCTTGTTCGAGCGGTTGTTGCCGGCTCGCCGCAAGGCGTCACGACGATTATAAGTGGCGAGCACCTCAAAGATGATAGGTATGTCGTATTTTAAGGAAACCTCCATGATGCCTCGCGCGCATTCCTGAGCTATCAGCTCAAAATGGAGCGTCTCGCCACGAATCACAGCGCCCAGCGCGATCAGAATATCGTAATGCTTATGCGCCGCGAGCCGCTGCGCAAGAATCGGAATCTCGAAACAACCCGGAACGCTGTAGCAGGCGATTTGATCGCGGTTGAGCCCGGTCTCCTGCAGACCTTCAATGCACTTTTCTTCCAGGCTGCGGGTGATTTCCCTATTGTAATCCCCTCGGATCAGAGCGATCCGTAACCGCCGCAGGAGGGCCGGATCCGCGACGGATTCAGGAGGAGGCAAAGGCGCTGTGCGTCTCATCGCGTGAGCAAATTTTCCACATATTTTGCCAGAATATCTAGCTCGATATTCACGCGCCCGCCCGGTCCCTTTCTTCCCAGCGTTGTATGCCTCAACGTATATTCCAGTAAGGACACTTGAAATCGTCCAGGGTGAACGCCCGTCACCGTCAGGCTCACTCCATCCACCGCCACAGAACCTTTTTCCACGAGATAGCGGCTGAAGCGGGCGGGCAATTGAAACTCGAAAATCCTGGCGGAGCCGTCACCGTGAATCTTGCGAATTCGCGCCGTTGTATCCACGTGCCCCTGCACCAGATGTCCGCCGATCAGGCTTTGAAGGGTCAGGCTTCGTTCCAGGTTGACATGTTCTCTCGGCCTGAAATCTCCCAGCGTAGTCCGGCGAAGCGTCTCAGGCATATAGATGACTTCAAAGGCTTCCCGGTTTACCCTCTGGACGGTGGAGCACACGCCCTCGATCGAGACGCTCTCACCGGCCTTCAGCTTCCATCCGCGAGGCTTTCGGACCAGAAACTTGCGCTGATCCTTGGAATCTTCAATCTTCAGAATTGGGCTGGTCGTCTCGACAATACCGCTGAACACCGGTCAAAAGGTTCTCTTTCTGATCATCTGAGCTGAATAGGTGCAGGTCTTCTACAACTGTTTAG
>DATGKJ010000249.1:0-3840 GCA_035294685.1 Terriglobia bacterium
AATTCTCAAAAAGATCCATCAGCCCCCGTACTTCCGTCGCAGGCCGCTCCCAGTTGTTTTCGGAAAAGGCAAAGAGCGTCAGGGTGCGAATGGGCAGCAACAGAGCGGCATCCACGATTTCACGGATGGTTCGTGCCCCCGCGCGGTGCCCTTCCTGGCGAGGCAGGTCCCGCGCGGTCGCCCAACGCCCGCTCCCGTCCATGATGATGGCAATGTGGAATCGGTCTTTCTCAGAAATTCTGTTCGGCTCAGAATGCATAAGAAACTGCTCCTCTTCAATAAACCCTGATGATCCTTGCGGAGTGGATCGTCTCACCATCAACAAGCACTTTGCATGATAAAGAACACTGCCAAAATTTTTTACACCTAGTGAACACGCGCCGCTCGGATCAATTCTTCCATCTGGTCCAGATACCGCTCCAGCGCGCGACGGCCCAGGGAAGTGAGCCGGTATTCGGTTTTCGGCATTCTTCCTTCAAAGGACTTGCTGCACAAAATGTATTCCGCGGTTTCCAGCTTGCGCGCATGCACGCTCAGATTTCCATCGGAAGTTTTGAGAATCCGTTTGAGGTCTTTGAAGCTCAGAGATTCATTGACGGCCAGCGCGCTGACAATCCCCAGCCGCGTTTGCTCGTGAATCAGTCGGTCCAGTTCCACGCGTCTTACCGGAACGGGCCGCCGAAAGAATCGGATCGAAACAGCCTTTCCTGGCTCTCCCTCGCCGCGTAATTTGTGAATACGTTCTTCGCTCCTAGCCACCGTACCTCCTTGCAATGATGATTCCGAAAAGAATGTGAAGTCCCCCAAATCCAGCGCCCAACAGCCAGTTCCCCCACGAAGCAGGGCAAAAGAGCGCCGCCGCGCCGTCAGCCATAAAGCATAATCCCATCATCGGCACCACCCTCACGGAAAACGCTCCGGCCGTGACCACGCCGACGCCGTAAGTCAAAAGCCAAAGTCCCGGCATGACGTGAAATAGACCCTCGTGGTCGAGCGCCAGGGTCAACAAACCACCGGCAACAATCGGTGGAAGCAGGTTAAGGGCGAACTTGCGTCCGGCGCCGCTCAAAAGAGGCAGTTCGGCCGCCCTGGCTTTCCGCATAGCAGCCCATCCGCCGATCAGAAAGGCCAGAGCGCCCTCAAGAATCCAGACGGCCAGCCACGCGCGGGGCGAAGGCTGCCGCGCCGCGATTATTGCTGCGCCCAGGGCTGTGATCCCCATCGCAAGGCCTCCCCATCCGGGGACAGCCGTGAAGGATGTTGAGCGTTCAATGGTTTCGCGGATGAAACGCAGATTTTCGAGCGCGTGCTGTCGCACCGCCGGAACCTGTCGAAATTGCGAATGACGATGAGGCCCACGAAGCATCGCCGCCCATCATAGGGGATAGTCATCATATATGTCAAGTACTTTATATCGTAAAGTACAAATACCAGATCGACAGGCTCTTTCAACCCGCGCCTAGCGCGGCTGGTCGGCAGTATGATGAAAGTGGAATGTCGGAAGCACAGTATTTGATGTAAATTGATTACAGCCGAAGAGAGACAAGGTGAACGATGACGGTTGAAGAGAGGTTGACGAAGCTCGAAGAGAACCTGCTTGTCCAGGCCCAGTTTTTAGACCGGTTTGAGAAGGACACGCACGAATGGATGAAGCGCACCGACGAGTGGATGAAACATACCCAGGGATGGAACGACCTGATTCAAGGATGGGTGGCCCAAGCCGAGGGGCGAATCAGCCAACTGGAAGCCATCTCGAAAGCGGTTTTAGAGCGCATGGATCGCTTCATTCGCAGCAGAGAGGGTAATGGGCAGGAGTCATAAGCGCGGTGGCCACCCTCGCCAACAACAACCAGTCATGAAGTGAAAACAATCACGATTTCGCCGGCCGCCGAGCTTTGAGCAGCGTTTGTGAAATCGGGCAGGTTGAAAATCGAACTACGGCTCCGGGATGCCCAGATCCTTGCTTCCCAATGGCGAGATCTTGATCTGCGGCGCAAAGCGCTCCAGTAAATCCAGTGCAATACGCGCTCGCCGCACGCGCTCCCGCGCCATCAACGTAGCCGTAGGCTCAATATGGACGCCGGAGGGGTAGATATCGGGAGCGTTGCGCAGTCCGAATTTGAGATACATCGGCGCAGCCACGGAAACCAGTTGGGGCATCTCGTAGTAGCGGACAAAGCCGCCGAAATTATCCGGGACTTCGATATACATATCGATGGGAATCTTTACGGCTTGGCGAATGGCCCCAATCTGGGCAGGGCTGAGGTCTGTGGGAATATTTAATGTTGAGACGCCGGCATCCTCAAAAATTCTGGCGGTGGCGGGGTTGGCGGCGGGCAGCGTGACTGAGCTTTTGATCACCAGATTTTTCGGCAACTCTCCTTTCCTTTTCATTTCATTCAGCACCCAGATCAGGCCCAGATCGGCAGGCAGAATGCTGCGAATGCCCAGATCGCACGCCCATCGCACATCCTCGATGGCATAGACCAACTGGTCTGCGCCGCGGTGTTGAAGCCCGATCACCTTCCCGGCGCTGGTCAGCGTCTGCGCGCCGGTCTCAAAGGAAGCGCGCGGGCCCACAAAAAGACATACCTCCACTTTGTTGTCGCGGCCAATGCGGGCCATCTCCGCGATTTCGCTTTTGGGCAACAGAAGAACTCCGCTGCCCTGGCTGACGCGGTGGACGGGAACCTTCAACTCCTTCGCCAGCGCGAGAACTTCAAGGAAAACGCGAGGGCCTTCGACGCTGGGAATCTCAATGCGGAATTGGCCGCCGTCCGGAAATCGCCGGCTGCTCGGTTTAAGCTCGTGATTATCCTGAGTGGGAAGATTGAGCTTGCGCAAAAAGTCCTGAGTCTTTTTCATGATGGGAACTCCTCAAAGAGATGGCATGGTCGTGGCGACGATCAGAGTTTGTACGTAAAAACCGGACGCTGCGACAGTGCATCCACAGCCTGTCATCCTCAGCGCAGCAAAAGGTCTCTGCATTCTCGCCAATGAAATGCGGGGATTCTTCGCTGTCGCTCAGAATGACAAACAGCGGAGCGCCGCACGTTCTTATTGCGTATATTTGAGGTAAACCGTGCGCGTTTCGGTGTAGAAATCAAGGGCCAGCGGGCCTTGCTCGCGCATCCCGAAACTGGATTCCTTAGTCCCGCCAAAAGGCAATTGGTATTCAACGCCTGCGGTCGGCAGATTCACGGTGATGAGGCCCGCTTCGATTCCCTGGACAAACTGATGAACGCGTGTCAGGTCGCGCGAGACGATAGAAGCGGAAAGCCCGAAAGGAATTCCGTTGGCGAGTTTCATCGCCTCGTCAAAATTTTCGGCTCGCATGAGCGCCAGCACAGGACCGAAGACTTCCTCCTGGGCAATGCGCATCTGAGGCGTGACCTCATCGAAGATCGTTGGCTCTACAAAGTAGCCATGCTCGTAGACGCCGTCCGTCAAACGCTTACCGCCGCAAAGCAGCTTTGCGCCCTCTTTCTTTGCAATTTCAATGTACTTGAGATCAGTTTCAAGTTGACTGGCATCCACAGCGGGGCCCATCTGGACTCCCGATTCAAGCCCGTTGCCCACTTTCAGCTTTCGTGTTTTTTCCAGAAGTTTTTCAACCAGCGGCTCATAGATGGCTTTCTCGATGATGGCCCGGCTGCATGCCGTGCACTTCTGGCCGGTTGAGAAAAACGCGCCATTCACCAGAATATCGGCCGCGTAATCAAGGTCTGCATCCTTGAGAACGATGGTCGGGTTCTTGCCGCCCATTTCCATCTGGATGCGAATCTTGCGCGCCGCCACTTTCTGATAAAGCTGATTTCCCACCGCGCAGGACCCGGTAAA
>DATGKJ010000250.1:0-2499 GCA_035294685.1 Terriglobia bacterium
GCATTCATGCCGAAAGAGGCACGAAAAAGATTTTCTTCAAGAACTTTATGGATGCGCGCGTAAATTACGTGATCCTGCCGCTCGCCAGGCGCCTGATGCAGCCGGATCAGGCTTCCCAGGCGTCAGGCGAAGGCTACCTCACTTTCACGATCCTGCATGAGATTTCTCACGGCCTCGGCCCGAATTACGCTCATCGCAACGGACGACAGATGGATATTCGGGAGGCCATTGGGCCGATCTTCTCAGGACTCGAAGAAGCCAAGGCGGACGTCGTGGGAATGTACGGACTGAAATGGCTCACCGATCACGGCGCGCTTCCCCAAAGCGACCTTGACGGCTATTACGCTTCCTACGTTGCGGGCCTCTTTCGCACGATTCGCTATGGGACTGCGGAGGCGCACGGGCAGGCGGAGATGATGGAATTCAATTATCTTTCCGGGCAGAACGCGATCCGCCGCGACCGAAGCTCGGGCCGTTACCGGGTGGATTATTCGCGGATGCCTGAAGCCCTTGTCAGCCTGGCCCGCATTCTGCTTGAAATCGAAGCCACCGGCGACCGCGCGCGAGCGGAATCCTGGTTCAAACGCTACGATGCCATGCCGCCTGAGCTTGCCGCAGCGCTCAAGGCCGCAAGCGACGTGCCCGTGGATATCGATCCGGTCTCTTCTTTTAAAGTGCAGGTGGAGGGAGGGAGGAAAGAGCCTACGGCTGGGAACGCGCCAGCCGTGGCTCCCTTTCTGGCATCGTGACTCAAGGACCCATCCCCTGAGCGCCTCTCCTTCCACTGCAAGTTCCAACTCGCTCTATAATGAGAATTCTATGGATGAACGCACACGGCTTACGGGCATGGTGAAAGCTGCGGGTTGAGCGGCCAAATTGAGTCCAGGTATTTTGGACTCGGTTCTATCGCGCCTGCCCCGGCAAACGGATCCGAACGTCCTTGTTGGCTTTGATACCGCCGACGACGCTGGAGTGTATCGTTTGCCCGGGCAGTCCGATCTCGCGCTTGTACAGACGGTTGATTTCTTCACCCCTATCGTCGATGACCCGTTTACCTTCGGCCAGATCGCAGCCGCCAACTCGCTGAGCGACATCTATGCCATGGGTGGACGCCCCCTGACGGCGCTCTCCATTGTCGGCTTCCCCAACAGTGGCGTAAGCCCGGAAATTCTCGAAAATATCCTTCTGGGCGGCCTCGCCAAGATGCGGGAGGCCGCCTGCACCGTAATCGGCGGCCACAGCATCGGCGACGAAGAAATCAAGTTTGGCTATGCGGTGACCGGACTGATCAGCCCGAATCGCATCCTCGCAAACTCCGGCGCGCGCCCCGGCGATCGGCTGCTTTTGACGAAGCGCCTTGGCACCGGCGTGATTGGAACCGCCCTCAAGAAAAGTCGCGCGAGCGAGGAATCCGTCCGCGCGGCCGTCGAATCGATGCGCACGCTGAATCGTGACGCTAGTGAGCTCGCACTAAAGTACGAGGTGCACGCTGCGACGGATATTACGGGGTTCGGGTTGCTCGGACATGCCCGCGAGATGGCGGCGGGCAGCGGAGTGAGCCTCGTCATCGATTCCTCACAAGTTGAGTTCCTGCCCGGCGCGCTCGATGCCGCCCGCGAAGGACACTTGCCCGGCGGACTTAAGCGCAACATCGAGTTCGTCTCCGGATGCGTCGAGTTCTCAGACGGCATCCCCGGGCCTGTCGGGAATCTTCTCTATGATCCGCAGACTTCAGGCGGTCTGCTTGTTTCCTGCTCCGCCCCCGATGCTCCCGGGCTGTTGAACGAACTTCTTGAACACCACATCCCCGCCCGCGAAATTGGCCGAGCGACGGAAAAGACAAAACCCCTCATTTCAGTTCATTAATGGAATGTTCGCGGTAGCCACGGTCAATTGACTTGTGATTGACCGTGAGTTCTTTCACAGGCCACGATCAGGGAACATACGGACCGCAGCGAACAACCGCGACGAACCTCACTGGCTTTGCGGAGCCGACGATCCCTGACTCCCCTGGTGTCTTTCTCTCCAGGCCTTCATTCGCTCCTCACGCCGCTTTTGCATCTGCTCCAGCGTGGCTCGCTGTTCCTCGGTCAGAATAGGCCGGATCTTATCGAGGGTCTTGCTTCTGATTTCCATGAACTTTGCGCGCTTTTCCTGCGGTGAAAGCGAGGTGTCCTGTCGCAAAGACATCATCTGCTTGTGTTGATCTTCGAGAATCGGCTTGATTTGCGACTTCTGCTGGTCGGTCAGGTTTAACGTGTGGCTCAGCCAATCCAGTTCATTGCCGCGCCGCCGATGCATCCCCTCTTGAGGCGCATTTCCCTGCTGGCTTGCAGGCTGATCCTGCTGCGCCGGGAAGGCTGGAGAGATGGAAAGGAAAACGAGGGCCACTGCCGCCAGCAGGAACACACCCACAGAAAAAAGCTGTGCCTTTCTCTTTTCCATCCGCCCTCGCTTCCTCCAGGCCTCGATCTGGCTTTCAGTCATCATCGACCGCAT
>DATGKJ010000251.1:0-11497 GCA_035294685.1 Terriglobia bacterium
AGCTTGCGCACGTCCGCCAGCGATTTCTTTTCGAGATGCGCAAAGCCTACCACCACGTCAGCCACCTGCACGCCCGTGTTATCGATGTAGTTCTGCACCTCCACTTCGTCGCCCCGAAAACGCAGCAGGCGCGCCAGCGTATCGCCCAGAATGGCGTTGCGCAGGTGGCCGATATGCGCGGCCTTGTTGGGGTTAATGCTGGTGTGCTCCACCAGGGTCTTCCTGCCGGTTCTGGCAGGGGCGAGCGGTTTTGCGCCCGTTGCGCGGGTCTGAAGCAGCTTTGAAAAAACAGCGGCGTGGTCCAAATGAAGGTTAATGTAACCCGCGCCCGCAAGGCTGACGCGCTCGACTCCTTCGATGGGCAAAAGGCGCGCCGCAACCTGCTCAGCCAGTTTGCGAGGCGGCTGGCGCAACTGCCTGGCCAGATCAAAGCAGGAGGTAATTGAGATTTCACCCATTTCCGGAGACGGCGGAAATCCCAGGGCGACTTCGCTTACCTCGACATGAAAAATCTCCTGAACAGCTTTTGCAAATTTCTCGCGTGTGGCTTGTTGAATTTCAAGAAACAAGTTTCAATCCTCTCTCTAAGGCGCGCTTCAAACGTTGCCGTAGGGGCGCGCGGCGCGCGCCCTTATAACCCCTTGGGGGCTTCAGCTACGCGCATGTGGTACGCTGCGGAGCAATACAGTTTGACCCATGTCGCTTGCCCTCTACCCCACTTTTGGGGCGGACGCCGTCCGCCCCTAACAAAGGCATGCTGGCTGATTGAGGCGCGCTTCAAACGTTGCCGTAGGGGCGCGCGGCGCGCGCCCTTATAACCCCTTGGAGGCTTCAGCTACGCGCGCATGGTACGCTGTCGAACATTGCCCTTTGACCCCCAGATTGCTGGGGGGGATGTTGCTTGGCCTCTGCCCTCCCTTTTGGGGCGGACGCCGTCCGCCCCTACGAAGGTATGCTGGCTGATTAGGGCGCGCTTCAAACGTTGCCGTAGGGGCGCGCGGCGCGCGCCCTTATAACCCCTTGGAGGCTTCAGCTATGCACGCATATGGCACGCTGCGGAGCAATACAGTTTGACCCACGTTGCTTGGCCTCTGCCCTCCCTTTTGGGGCGGACGCCGTCCGCCCCTACGAAGCTATGCTGGCTGATTGAGGCACGCTTCAAACGTTGCCGTAGGGGCGTGCGGCGCGCGCCCTTATAACCCCTTGGGGGCTTCAGCTACGCGCATATGGCACGCTGCGGAGTAATACAGTTTGACCCACGTTGCTTGGCCTCTGCCCTCCCTTTTGGGGCGGACGCCGTCCGCCCCTACGAAGGGCTTCATGTCATGCGAAACCCGTTCCCTTGTCATTCTGACGCTGAGCCTGGTGCATCGAAAGGATCCCTGTATTTCGGCTCAGGCCAAACTCCGCGACAAAGCAACTCAGTCCAATGACTTCCACTACAAGTTTCCTATTGCAAAACATTTTATATAGATCTGCATGCTTAGGGTTCGTTCCTGAAAAAATGTGTTCCTGCAAAGGTTCCTATCTACACGCGCGCAAGCCTGATGATCGCGATCATTCCAAATTGCGCTTATTGATTCTAAAGGCTGATTAGGGTTCGTGGGCGAAATTTTGATCTTTGTCCGCCGGTTGACACCCCAAATTATCCTTAACCTTTTGCAAGAATTGAGCGATGCCCAAACCTCTTCCTCCATCGCGTAGTGGAAGGCTGCCAAGGCTCCCTTTCGGACACTTACCTACGACCTGCCCTTTCCGCTTCCCTTCGATTCTCACACAAATTTCCGTAGAACATGGCGCCCCCTGCCCGCCCAGCCTATCGTAAATAGTCTATATAAGTAGCCTATAATCGTCAAGACGCAACGAGGCGTCCCTTCATTGCAGTCTGGCCGAGGCATTGCAGCGACGGCGCGGCACAGACCTCATCATACCCAATTGAGATGAACCTTGTGACGCAAAAGGCGGGTTTGCGCGCCTTAAGCTACCAAAGTCCGGGGAGACCAGAATAACAGGCACACTACTCAGTTCCACGGCAAAACGGGCTATTGAAAAATCCCCATCGCGAGAGTATGCTGTCTAGGCCACAAAGGGGGGACGCGTCTTGACACGCCATTTTTTCTCGCCTTTCTTTTATTTACATTTCAATTTTGTATGTAGCGACTTACGCCGGATTCGCTCAAGGCCCTCCGACCTCACCTTCGCCAATACTGGCGGCCATGAAAGCCGAACTGGCGCGCTCGATGGAAACCTTCAGGACCCAGCCGACGCCTGCCTACTTCCTCAGCTATGAGATCACCGACGATCAAACCGTTAGCGTAAACGCATCGTCCGGCAATATCATCGCCAGCCTGCAAGACCATCAGCGCCTGCTTGATATCGATCTTCGGGTAGGCAGCTATCACCTGGATAACACCCATCCCCTCCGAGGCGCGATCCCCGACTTCAGCGCTTTAATGAACCGTTTCTCAAGATTCACGATGCCCATCGACGATAATCCCGCCGCAATCCGCCGCCTGCTCTGGTACGACACCGACCAAAAGTATAAGGCAGCGGCGGAGCAATATGCGAAGGTCAAAGCCAACGTTCAGGTGCAAGTGGCGTCGGAAGACCCCTCTGATGACTTCTCCCGCGAGCCGGCGGAAAAGTATTATGAAGCGCCGGGAACCTTGCAAGCAGACCGCCACGCATGGGAAGTAAAACTGCGGAAATACACAGCGCCTTTTGCAGCATACGGCAACATCTACGAAGCCCATGCTGAATTCCTGGCCGATCTCGAAACGCGATGGTACGTAAATAGCGACGGGTCGGAAATCCAGGTTTCCCACCCTTATTACCGCCTGTTTATCTCGGCTTTCACCAAGGCGGATGACGGCATGGAGCTGCCGCGCTATGAGTCCTATTTTGGCGTTCGCCCCGAGGACCTGCCCGACGATGCCACGGTGCTGAAGGCGGTCAACCAGATGATTCAAGACCTGGAGGCCCTGCGCGTCGCGCCTGTGATTGATCCTTACACCGGCCCGGCCATCCTTTCCGGTCGCGCGAGCGCCGTCTTTTTTCATGAAGTCTTTGGCCACCGCATCGAAGGCCACCGACAAAAAGAGGCCGACGAAGGCCAGACGTTCAAAAAGAAAGTGGGCCAGGCCGTGCTTCCAGCTTCTTTCTCAGTCTACTCTGACCCGACCGCGCGGCGGATCGCCGGGACGGACCTGGTTGGCTCCTATGAGTTTGATAATGAAGGCGTTCGCGCGCGCCGGGTGACTGTAGTCGATCATGGGATATTCAAGAATTTCCTGATGTCGCGCTCGCCAATCGAGGGTTTTCCTCATTCAAACGGTCATGGGCGCAAACAACAGGGGTTTCCGGTGGTGGCGCGGCAGTCCAACCTGATCGTGGAAGTTCAGAATCCGGTGACGCCTGCGGAATTGAAGCGAATGCTGATGGACGAAGTGAAAGAGCAACACAAACCTTTCGGACTGTATTTTGAGGAGATCGAGGGCGGCTTTACGCTGACCGGTCGCACCATTCCCAACGCGTTCAACGTGCTGCCGACGATGGTCTATCGCATCTATCCCGACGGGCGGGAGGAATTGGTCCGGGGTGTGGACCTGATCGGCACCCCGCTGACCACTTTCAGCAAAATTGTCACCGGCGATAACCAGGTGGCGGTCTTCAACGGCATCTGTGGGGCAGAGTCCGGGTTGGTGCCGGTTTCCTCATCTTCGCCAGCCATCCTGGTGTCACAGATCGAGGTTCAGAAAAAGGCGAAGTCGCAGGAAAGCGCGCCCATCCTGCCGCCGCCCTTCTGAGACAAGCCAGATCACCGGAGTCATAAGGAACCATGCGAAACTTAGCGCGTCAACAATGCTTCCTGCTTCTCATCTGCGGCCTGATGGGCTGGCTCCCCAGCGCCTGGGCGCAGAGCGACATCGTATTAAAAGCCATGCATGACGAGATGGACCGCAGCATGAAGCAGTTGCGCATCAAGAATCTCGATCGGCCTTACTTTATCGCCTACCGTGTCAGGGATGTGACTACCACTGTAATCGAGGGCACGCTCGGCAGCCTTACGCGGAATCAACAAAATCGCGCGCGATGGCTTACCGTGGAAGTGCGTGTAGGCAGCTATGACCTGGACAATACAAATTTCTTCTCATTCTCTGCCTTTGCGCCGGCAGGAGTCATGCGCAGCTTCGGCAATATGGTGCAGCTTCCCCTGGAAGATGATTACAAGGAAATCCGGCGGCAGATCTGGCTGGCAACCGATGCAGCCTACAAAAAGGCTGCGCAGGACCTGGCGCGCAAGAAAGCCGTGCTTCAGACCGAAACGCGCGGAGACAACCTTCCCGACTTCAGCCGGGAAGATCCAATCAAAAGCCTTGAAAAGCCTGCTCCAACAATAGTGGATTTAAAACAAGCCGGGGTTTTAGTCCGTAAACTCTCCGCCATTTTCCAAAGCATGCTCGGAATTTACCAGTCTTCGGCCACCCTCCAGGCGAGCAACGAATACACCTACTACCTCAACAGCGAAGGCGCCGAGTATACGCGCGCCACGCCCTTTGTGGGCTTGACGGTCATCGCCCGAACGCAGGCGGTTGATGGAATGCCGTTAAGCAACGCGGTGACAGCCTACGCGCGCTCCCTGGCAGGACTTTCAGGCGATCGCCTGCTGGCGAAGGTGGTCGAAATGGGGGAGCAATTGACCGAACTGCGTTCAGCGCCGGTGGCAGAGCGCTACGAGGGCCCCGTGCTCTTTGAAGGGCAAGCCAGCGCGGAGATTTTCGCTCAGGCTTTTGCGCCGCGCCTGGTGGCTTCGCGGCGCCCCCTCAGTGATAATCCGCAATTTGACATGGTCTTCTCGCGCATGGAGAACCCTTTTCAGGACCGCGTGGGAGCGCGCGTTTTGCCGGTCTGGGCCAGTGTCAGCGATAATCCCGCCGCCCGAGACTACCAGGGCGTTGCGCTTCTGGGCGGATATTCCGTAGATGATGAGGGAGTGCGCGCGCGCAATACGACCCTGGTGGAAAACGGTATTTTGAAAACCTTGCTGCGGTCGCGCGACCCGGTCCGCGGCATGCTGAACAGCACGGGCAATGCCCGCGGCTTTGGCGTGGCGCCGACAAATCTGTTTTTCACCGTTCAGAATGGCCTGGATGATGCCGCCCTGAAGAAAAAACTGCTGGAGCTTGTGCGACAGCGTGGAAAGCCTTACGGGATCATCGTGCGTCGCTTGAACGACCCCCTGCTCGGTAACCCTCAGGAAGCCATGCGGTCCGTCATGAGCAGCTTTCTGCCGGGATTGGGCGGCGCGGGTCCAACCCGCTCCGCTGTTCTGGTTTATGAAATTTTCCCCGACGGCAGCGAGCGATTGATTCGCAACGCGCAAATCAAAGGCATTGACGAAGCTTCATTCAAAGATCTCATTGCCGCTTCGGCCAGCGAAACGGTCTACAGCAAGCTGTTCACCGATGTCGGAAATATGGTGACGCGGATGTTTTCGGGCGGAGGCCTGCCTGACCCGGGCAATCCACCGGTCGTATCCCTGGTTGTGCCTGATCTTCTATTCGAAGATGTTTCTGTTAACCCGCCTTCTGGCAATGTACCCAAGCCGCCACTCTCCCCGCCACCCTCAGAGAAGTGATGCGCAAGGAACGTCTGGCTTCTGGCAACCGTCAGGCGAAGTTTGAGTTGGGGCTTTCGCCGCCGACCTGGAAGCCATTATCAACAGCCATCGTCATTCGTGATTTTTCACGACCTCGAAGGTGAATTCCATCTGCTTTCCGCGAACGGCAAAACATAAGTAGCGTTCCCAGAAACACCGGAACCGCTCAAAGCGATTCACCAGCCACTGAATGCCCATCCATTTCCACAGCCGCGCCAATTCCACATGCAAGCCGACCTCCCGGAACTCCAGCCGGGTATACCAATGTCGCTCGTGATGAAGCCCCTGAGCCGTCCAGAATCGGAATGAATAGGTGTTCAGATGCCAGCGGTGGGTAGGGTCGCGCCATGAGCTTGAATCCGTATAATGCGGCGTCACCAGGTACACTCGCCCGCCATCGCGGGTCACGCGGTGAATTTCCCCCATGGTTCGCATGATGTCCTGCACGTGCTCGATGACGTGGACGGCGCGCACTTCGTCAAAGCTGCTGTTAGGGAACGGTAGAGGAGAGTTCAGATCGGCGATCACATCGGCCGCCGTCGCGCCCGGGTTTGAATCCACGCCGATCGATCCCGGAGCTTTATTGCGGCCGCAGCCTAAATCGAGCTTGAGCATCAGGCAACTGCCCTGAAAATTTCGTGGCACGGGCATCCTGCCCGTGCGTCGGCCACGGCCGAGACGGCCGTGCCACGATTTTCATCCCTGCGTGCCGCCAAGCAGATCCCCCTTGCGCGGGAATAACAGGAGTGACCATCGGTTAACTTGCAGAGTTAAGCGTGGCTCTTTCTCCAAAGGCACACCCACGATCCACAGAAGCCTTGACCGTGCCTACCTCTATGCGGAGTTCATCGAAACGTGAAACCGATGCAGAACTCAACGGGGTTGCCGCCCGGGATGACGTTTTCGAGGGCTCCGTAACTGACGAACATCCTGTATTCCCGAACCTCGAACCGCACTCCAACGCGCTTTGCGGGCCACACGATCAACCCCTGGATGAAATTGGGGCCATCCCGATCCTGCGAGCTATAGGGGTAGATGAAGCCGTGAGTGTTGATATCGCCCCACAAATAGCTGAACCCGCCGCCGACAAAGGGTTCGACTTTCCGCCTGGCACGGCAACAGAAAAAGTGGTAGGACGCATCGACCGAGCCAATCGTTATCCTGTCGTCAGGATTACCGACAGTTGTTGCCACCTCGCCGCCTGCGGCGAGGCCCTTAAAGACGAACGCGTCCCCGCCAACCCCGCCGATACTTGTGCCGGGCGTCGTGTCGCGCCTCCCGAAAAATGCGTAACCCTCTCCCCAATACCGATGGCCACTGGTTTGGGCGGAAGCCAATTGCGCCAACCCGAACAAGAAAGAAATCAACACAACAAGGTATGAAACGAACTTTTGCCCGAGCATTTCATCCTTCTCCGAAAAGTAGTATGGGCATCATACCCATGCCTTCTCACGGCCGAGACGGCCGTGCCACGATTTTCATGCTTCGCGGGTCCCGATGGATCGGGATGACGACTCCTTGCGTGAAAATCGAAGCCCCAAAATCGACACACGTATCCTCTGGTCGCCGCAAGTCAACTTCCGGCTACCGGCGAAGTTTTAAGACATACGAGGATGGTGTTGAAATCCGTCAGGCCGCGCGCGCAGCCCAACGTGTCGCAGAAGAATCAGAACCAGCGCGAGAACGCAAAGCAGGGTTACGCCTGCCCAGAAATAGACTGAAAGCTCCGGCAAGTAGACGCGACCGAGAAACGAGAACGGCGACTGGCTGGCGATTAAAAAATCGTGAAGGTCGCGGACCTGGCTCTGGTCGCCGTTCAAGATAGCGCCCTGGAAAATGTACCAATAAGGACGATAGGTGAGATAGAGTGTGGCGGAAGAGAGCAACAGGCCGATGCCGCTGATCACCGTAACCCCTGTGGCTGCGGGTCTGAAACGGCGCGTGCCAGACTTCTCGCCACGGCGGCTCGCAATCAGAATGAGCGCCGCAGCCGCCAATAGTCCCGCGAAGATCAGGATCAGCAGGCCCGAGACCTGCACAAATGCGGCGTTTCGCTTGCAAATCTCCAGCCCAAAGACCCACTCCCCGCGCCTCTCGCGCGCGCTGTTCATCGGGTTAAACTTTGCCGCGAGATAGCCGAAGAGCGAAGCTTCTGCCTGCCGCCCTTCCTTCAGGGAAAGCGCCTGGAGTTGCTGGTAAGCCGTGGCCTGAAGGCGCGAGCCCACCCGATGATCCAGGTCAGTATGCCCCTGGGAATCGATGAGTTGGCCAAAGCGAGCCACCGCCAGATATTTTTCCATGGCGCGCTTTCGCTCCCCGCGAGCTTCAAGGTCTTCTCCCGAACGAATAAACAAATCGGCGAACCGCTGGCAATCGGTGTAGCTCAGGACGCCCTGATCTGCCGCAAAAAGCACTTCTTCCGGGTAGTAAAAACGATATCGGAGCACCACCCTTCGATCCAATTCCCGCGCGCGGTCTGAATAATTGTCAAATTTAAAGGACTGGAACGCCGCCGTCATAGCGCTTTGCCACACGAGGTCATTTTCAAACCCTCGCGTCTGGCCGTCCTCGCGCAAGGCATGGTGAATGTCATTCCTCTCCGCAGTGATCAGGGGAAAGAGGGCGTTCTGCGGGTCCCAGCGCTTGAGTTTGGGGAGCCACTGACCGATCTCCGGAAGATCGGGGTGACGCGCCGCCACAAGGGCGTAGACCCAAAGCAGGTTTGGATCAAGGCGGACGGCTTCTTCCGCCAATCGGGCGCTCTCACGGGAGTTATAGAGCCGGACGGCGCAGAAGGCCAGCCCTTCGGCATCGCGTTGCCGCTCGGCCTGCCGAGCGAGGGCTTCCAGGCGCGGCTGGCGGTCCCTTGGGTAAGGCTGGGCCATCCTGATCCAGGGCAGAAATGAGATGCGGAGCGCCTGCCGGAACGGCGGAGTGGTGAAAAATAACAATGCCGCCAGAGCGCAGGCGGCGCTCGCGGCGAGCGCCGCCTTGCGGATGGGAACGTCCCTGGTGAAAAGCCCCGCGCCGCCCGGAATGCTCTGCCCGCGACGGCTGGGAAAGAAGAGGGAGGCCAAGGCGCGTCTGACCAGCACGCTCGCTCCGCCAAAAGCCCACATCAAAGCTCCCCAGGGGTCTTCCACGTAGTCGAGTTCACTACGCATCGCCTTGACCCCACTCGCGCGAGTCTTGAGGCGCAATGCGAATCGCCGACTCCATGAGCGCGGTCGCGGCTTGACGGAGATGCGTGGCCAGCATAACCTTTACCCCCTGCTTAAACTCGGCTGCCGTAACGACCACCTGGCGCGAGATTCTGCCAGCTTGGCTCGCGCCAATTCCAATCCATTGGGCGTCAACCGGTAGGTGTGGCGCGGTGGCACACCACCTTCCGTCACAACCCAGCGCGCTTCGAGCAACGAGTGCTTTTCAAGGCGCATGAGAATGGGATAAAGCGTCCCAGACTTCAACCCCGTTTCACGGCTCAATTCGTAACCGTAACGCCAGTCGCCTGGTCGGACAACGAATTTTTCCAGCACAAGCAAGGTTTCTCGAGAAAGGCGCGGTGTCTTCATGGAAATAAGTCTATATATGTAGATTTATTCTGTCAAGTGCTTTTTTCACTGCCGTCCTGGCTGCCACCGAAATCAAATTCCAAATTTCAGATTCCAGATTTCAGAAAGCAATGGCGCTCAATAGAAGCCGATATGGGCAAAGCCCGCGGCCAAGGCCACCCCAAGTTACCTCCACGGCCTTCCGCCTTCCGCTTTCCGCCTTCCGCTTTCTGCCTTCCGCTTTCTGCCTTCTGTTCTCTCAAATAGCTGGCAAGCTGGATGATTTGGACGGGCGATGCGCCTTCTGGCCGGGCAATCGCGTGAAGCCCAGATCTTCGCCAAGCCTGAGCTTGGTGAGATAGATGATCTGGCCGGAGTGATAAGCGAAGTGCTCAATGACGTGGGAAATTGCATGAAATCCTGTGACGCGAAATTTCTGGATGGAATAGACTTTCAACAGGTCCGGCGGCGTTAACTTAGCGAGAACGCGGCAAGCCATCCTCACTTCTCTTCGCAGCAGCGCCAAAAGAACCCGGCGAGGAATGGGTCCCTGCTCCTGAAACTCCCGGTCGCGGTTCCGAATGTCCGGCTCGCCGCCCAGCCCGGCGATGATCCACTGGCGCACGTTGCCGGCAAGGTGCAACATCAGATTTCCGGCGCTGTTGGAAGCCGGATTGGGCCGCCACCAGATGTCTTTTTCGGATAGCCTTCCGAGACATTCGGCAATGCGCGGCATATGGTGCTTGGCGAGCGCATGTTCCGCGTTCAGCAGAAACAGAAACGGGATGTCGCTCTGTCTTAACGCTCTGTCCGGCGCTTGCGAGCGGCGATTTCCTGACGCAACTCTTTTTTCCATTGCAAACTCTCCCCATAAGTCAACCACAGATAGAACGTGGCATAGCTTCGCCAGCCAGCCCATCGGCGGGCGAGTTCCTCAACCCGCAAGCTGGAGGGTTGTTTCCAAAGTCCGCGCGTCACATGCGAGCAACACTTCTGCGCGCGTGAAACTTCGGGGCTTCCCATTTCATCCCATATGAGAGGGACCTGAAGTCTCGTCGCTCATTGCCGCGCAATTCCGGTAGAACAGTCGTTCAAGATGCATTATACTTCCCCAGTGTCTCCCGAATTGAATCAATTACCCGGCGCACAACCTGCTCGTAAGGATTTGGCGCAAGCTCCGGGACCGGCGCTCGAAAAGAGCGAATCCGACTTGGTTGCCGCGGCAAAGGCCGGCAACAACGAGGCTTTTGACGAGTTGGTGAACCGCTATGAGAAGAAAATCTACCGGCTCGCTTTGCGCCTTACCGGAAATACAGAGGACGCGGAGGACGTTCTCCAGGAAACCTTTCTCAAAGCCTTTGAGCATCTGCCCGACTTCCGTCAGGATTCGCGTTTTTACACGTGGCTGGTCCGCATTGCGGTGAACGAAGGCCTGATGAAGCTGCGCAAGCGGCGTTCCGATAAGTCTGAGCCTTTGGAAGACGCGGTGGATGACGAAGGGCAGGTGATGCCCCGGGAGTTTCGGGACTGGAAACCGAATCCCGAGCAGCAGATGAGCCAGGGAGAGATGGAACAGATTCTTCTAAACGCCGCTCAGTCGCTGCCAGCCAGCCTCCGCGCCGTTTTCTTTCTGCGCGATGTTGAAGAGCTTTCGACGGAAGAAACGGCCGAAATGCTGAATCTGACGACTGGCGCGGTGAAAGCCCGGCTCTTTCGAGCCCGCTTGCAGTTGCGCGAGGAACTGAGCAAAGTCTTTAAAGAGAGTAAACCTTGACCTGCAAAGAAGCTTTTCAGGAAATTTCAAAGTATCTCGACGGGGAACTTGCCGAGGACTTCAAGCGCGTCCTGGAGGAACATCTCTGCAAATGCGCCCACTGCAAGGTGGTCTTTGATACCACGCGCAAGGTGATTGAATTGTATTGCGACGGGAAACTCTTTCCCATGCCCGATCTCGTGCGCAATCGATTGCGCGAGGCCTTGCGGCGCAAGTATCAGGAAAAAGCTCTATAGCTGTTCCTCCGTCGAGTCCTTCAGCATCCCTCCGTCAAGCGGCATGGTTTCCGCGTTTGATTTGAAGACTTGTTTCTTTGTTTTCCCTCATCTGACCAAAACCGTGTCTTTCAAAGCTTCGAAGACCGTAGTCCGAACTTACAGGGGATTACAAATTATAGTGACACTATTTGCTGTAGCGGCGCTGTCCCTTCACTTCGTTCAGGGCAGGCTCTCAGCGCCGAAAGACGCCGGTGGGGACACCGGCGCTACAGAAGAAGTCGTCACTATAATTTGT
>DATGKJ010000252.1:0-5349 GCA_035294685.1 Terriglobia bacterium
CAGCGTTGCGCCCAGCACAATGGCCACCGCGCCGCCTAATACTTTTCCCCACGTGCTGGCGCCCCCGCCGCGTAATTCGCGGAAGAAGAGCCACCCCCAAAACAAACCCACCAGACTGTTGGTGTTCCACAGCGGAAAGGCTACCGAAAGACCCACATCGCGGATAGCAAATACGGTGAGCGTATTGGCGACAGCCCACAGCGCCCCGGCAAGAATCGCCCAGATGATGAGATGGGGTTTCTCGAGGAGATCAACAAAAATGTAAGAAGTGCCCTTCAGGACGGTCGGCACAGTCCATCGCGCCACAAAGACGCCAGCCACCATCATGAGAGAGATAAGGAAAGGCGAAAGGCCCGCCACCACCAGCTTGGTCGGCGCTTCGGCTCCCCCCAGCCAGGCGCCCGCCGCCACGCCGCAGACCACTCCGAGAATGTGCAAGGACCGCGCTTGAGTTGATCCGTTTTCAGAAGTCATTCGCTCCCTAACCTATCCCCGCGCTTCCCCTCGTGAGATGGCAGAACGGTGAAGATCATCAGATACGATAGCAGCCTTGCGCGCTCAGACCAACAACGGTGGGATATCCGACAGCCCGGAGCTTTTTTACAATCTCCCTCCCTGGCTCCCCTTAGAACTTGTTTCAAAGCCTGGCCCTGCTCGTACGACAAGTTACGGAAAGCCCTGAAGAGCCGTCATGCTGAGCGCAGCGAAGCATCCCTGTATTTTTAGAATAAATACAGTGATCCTTCCTTCGTTTCACTCAAGACCGCCTTTGGCTCCTCAGAGCCTGCCCTGAGCGGCGCGAAGGGATGACGGTTTGGCGGGTTTCTCACCACGCTGTTAATTGTCCGAGGGACATTAACACAGCTTGCTGACTTTCTTTTATGAATCAGCCTCTCCGCTTGCGGGGAGAGGGTGACGCGAAGCGGCGGGTGAGGGGCGCAGTAACACACGCAGACAAACTGATGAAATGCGGCGCTCAGAACGCCTTTTTAAGTGCCATAATCTCTTTTATGAAATGGGCTTGCGCGATCTTGCTTACGCTGATCCTTGCGCCAGCATGGAACGCCCGTCCGATGGCGGCTGCGGAAGGCGACTGGATCGAGGTTGAAAGCCCCCATTTCATCGTCGTGAGCGACGCCACAGAAAGTCAGGCTCGCAGCGTGGCCATGCAGTTTGAGCGTGTCCGGGCCGTCTTCAAGAAAGCCTTCCCTCAGATGCGCATCTATCCCGATCTTCCCATCATCATCCTGGCGGCCAAAGACAGATCCAGCTTCGAGCAACTCGAACCGGCCGCGTGGCTCGGGCAAGGTCAACTGAACCGCGTGGGGATGCTGTTGCGGAGTCCCGACAAAAACTATATTTTGCTGCGGCTCGACGCGCCCGGCCAAAACCCGTATCACGTGATCTATCACGAATATGCGCACCTGATCCTGGAAGATAACTTCCGGTCCATACCTCTCTGGCTGAACGAAGGCCTGGCCGAGTTTTACGGGCATTCTACGCTGGACGGCAAGACCGTTCGCCTGGGCCTTCCGAGCGAGAAGAATCTTAAGTTATTGCAGACCGTCAGGCTCCTGCCTCTGAAGACGCTTTTCACCATTAACGAATCCTCTCCCTACTACAACGAAGCCAATAAAGGAACCATTTTCTACGCGCAATCCTGGGCTTTGACGGATTTCCTGATGTTCCAGAACCTGCATGCAGGACGAGGCCCGATCGATCGTTACCTCGCTCTGATGGCTCAAGGCTCTGACTCCGTCAACGCCGCCACGCAAGCCTTTGGCAACCTCGACCAGCTTCAGGTTGCCCTTGATCTCTTCGTCCACGGGCTTCAATTCCACTATTACCGGCTTAAGGTTTCGCCTTCCGTCAACGAAAGCGATCTCCATGCCCACGCGCTTTTGCCTGCGGAGTCTGATGCCTTGCGGGGAGATTTCCTGGCTCGGGTTAGCCGGATTCATGAGGCGGAATCGCTCCTTCAGTCCGCTCTGAAGCAGGCGCCGGAAATGGCTTCAGCCAATGAAAGTATGGGGCTTCTGGAACTCCATGAAGGTCATCCTGAAAAGGCGCAAGCGTGGTTTGCGAAGGCTGCCAGCCTGAACCCGCAATCTTATTTAGCTCGATTTTATCTGGCTCTGGCCCTGATGAAGAATTCTCCCCGCGCTGCTCAGTTTCAGGAAATTACGAACGACCTGAATGACATGATCCAGTTCAATCCGACCTTCGCTCCCGCCTATGCCGCTCTCGCCACTCTTTACGCCAATCAGCTTCGAGACGCCCAGAAAGCGCAAACGCTGGCAGCAAAGGCAAGCCAATTAGACCCGCATAATGTCCATTATCTGTTTCTTGAAAGCGAGATTCTGCTGAAAATGGGCAACACGGGCGAAGCTTTGCATGTGGCCGAGCGAGCGGTGAACGAAGCGCAATCACCCCAGGATAAATCCCTGGCTTACGTTTTTCTGGGCAGCGTTCAGGAAAAGGCTCACGGTTTTCGGAAGTAAGGTATTCTTGAGGTCTAACCTTTCAGCAGCCCGCCAGCGTCCGAGGAGACAAAAGCAACGTGAGTCGCTAAAAAAAGGGCTGGGATACTGTCATTCTGAGCGCAAGCGAAGAATCCCTGTATTTTGACTCAGGGTAATCAGAACGGAAGAGGCAAGAGGGGGCAGCAGTCAATGCGCCGAACACGATCATTGCTTATCACTTGTCACTGATCACGGTTTTTACGGCTCCTCGGAATCGCAGGCCGGAAGAGTCTCTCAGCGCCCGGCTATCGCAGATAAACAAGAAGCAGCAATCCAACGATGAGGACCCATAGCGGAGCCCAGAACTGAGAATCCGTCAGAATGGCGCGCCATTTGATATTTTTCATAAGCCCTGGAACGAGTTCCCCAACTCTCTCCAAAACATTCCTCGCACCTTAACCTCTCATCATGGGATAATATGGCATTTTTGCAAGTGTCATTCTGAGCGCAAGCGAAGAATCGCTGCATTTTGCTCCGCGAGGAATCTCAAAGCCGTGATCAGTGAAAAGTGACGAGTGACCAGAGATAGGCAATTAAGGAAAAACAGCTAAACCATTGAACACGATCGTTGCTCGTCACTCGTCACTCATCACTCTTCACTGATCACGGCTTTTTCCGGCTCCTCGGGATAACCCATTGCGAGCGTTTTTCAGCAATCTGCTAAACCTCAAGGCGCTCAGCTTCCTGAAAGCTGAAGTCATCAGCATCGGGCAGATGTTCTGAAACAACCATAAACTATGAAAACCTATCACATTGCGCTTCTGCCGGGCGACGGCATTGGCAAGGAAGTTGTGCCGGCAGCCGTCCGCGTATTGAAAGCTGCGCAGAGAGATTTCACTTTATCCTTTGAAGCCTTCGATTGGGGCTGCGAATATTATCTTCGCGCAGGCCGCATGATGCCGCCCGACGGCCTGGAAAAGCTTCGGCCCTTCGATGCAATCCTGCTGGGCGCAATCGGCCATCCGACCGTCCCCGACCACATCTCACTGCGCAAGCTTTTATTGCGAATGCGCTTCGAGTTCGATCTTTATGTGAATCTTCGCCCGGTTGAGATTCTGCCCGGCCTGGAATCCCCCCTGCGGTGGAAAAAGCCGGAAGATATTCGCATGCTGTTTATCCGCGAAAATACGGAGGGCGAATATTGCGGCCTGGGCGGAAGATTCAAGCGCGGCACAGCCGACGAAGTTGCGGTTCAGGAATCTGTTTTTACCCGCAAGGGAACGGAACGCGTGATTCGCTACGCCTTTGAGCAGGCTCGGAAGCGCCCGCGCAAGCGGCTGGCCAGCGTGACCAAATCCAACGCCATGCAGTACGCGATGGTGATGTGGGATGAAGTGTTCAGCGAAGTGGCGCGCGATTATCCAGATGTCGAGACCGCGAAATACCACGTGGACGCGGCGGCAGCGCGCATGATCACCGCCCCCGAAAGCCTTGATGTCGTGGTGGCCTCGAATCTTTTTGCCGATATCCTCACGGATCTGGGCGGCGCGCTGCAAGGGAGCCTCGGATTGGCGGCAAGCGCCAACCTGAATCCCGCCGAGCGCCGTGGACCGCCTATCTTCGAGCCGGTGCATGGCAGCGCCCCCGACATCGAAGGCCGAGGCATTGCGAACCCCATCGCCGCCATTTGGGCAGCCTCTTTGATGATGGAGCACCTGGGTGAGCGCGAAGCGGGAGCGGCCATTTTCAAGGCTCTGCAGGCAGTCACGGCTGAAGGCCGTGTCCGAACCCCGGACCTGGGCGGAAAAAGCAACACTGAAGAATTCACTGCGGCTGTAATTCAAAAGCTTGAATCATGAGCAGCGCGATATGGCTGAGGAAAGAATATTCATGAACCTTGAACAAAAAATCGAAGAGCTTTTCTCCCGCCAGACTGCCCAGTACGGCGATGATGACTTCGCGGTTTTCGATCAGCTCAAGTCGGGCCTGAACGAAGGGCGCATCCGCGCGGCGGAACCTGACCCCAAATCGCCTACAGGTTGGAAAGTAAATGCCTGGGTCAAAAAAGGCATTCTGCTTGGCTTCCGGATGGGTCAAATCACTGAAATCTCCGCCAATGGGTTCCAATTCTTCGACAAGAACACCTATCCCCTCAAGCGCTTTTCCGTTACTCAGGGCATCCGCATTGTACCCGGCGGTTCTTCCATCCGCGACGGCTGCTTCATCAGCAAGGGCGTCACCTGCATGCCGCCCATGTATATCAATGTGGGCGCCTACGTGGATGAAGGAACTATGGTGGATTCACATGCCCTTGTCGGCTCCTGCGCGCAGATTGGCAAGCGTTGTCACCTGAGCGCGGCGGCGCAGATCGGCGGCGTGCTGGAACCGGTAGGTGCGCTGCCGGTCATCATTGAGGATGAAGTTCTGGTGGGAGGCAATTGCGGAGTCTTTGAGGGCACGATCGTGGGCAAACGCGCGGTGCTGGCTGCCGGGACTATCCTGACCGGCTCAACGCCGGTTTATGACCTTGTTAAGGAAACGATTTATCGGCGTGAGGAAAGCCAGCCTCTTCGCATCCCGGAAGGGGCCGTGGTAGTTCCCGGCTCGCGGGCGGTGACGAGAGGGCTTGGGAAGGAATGGAATTTATCGCTCTATACCCCCGTCATCATTAAGTACCGCGATGACAAGACCAGCCAGTCAGTTCGCCTGGAAGACTGGCTGAGATAAAAAATTGTGACGGCTTTTACCCTATTGAGGATTACAAATTATAGTGACGACTTCTTCTGTAGCGCCGGTGTCCCCACCGGCGTCTTTCGGCGCTGAGAGCCTGCCCTGAACGAAGTGAAGGGACAGCGCCGCTACAGCAAATAGTGTCACTATAATTTGT